>NZ_JBQKFA010000009.1:0-75592 GCF_052121015.1 Collinsella sp. LCP19S3_F2 | reverse complement strand
CCGATACAATACGGAGAGGCGCAGCAATGCGCTCGGCGGCCGCACGCCGGCCGAGTTCCGCGCCGCGCTGGGAAGGGCCGCGTAACGGTCCAAGAAATCGTCCGCAGTCCCACCTCCATTCTGGGATGCGCTTTCCATATAGAGAGTCAGCGGGAAACTGTGTCCCAGTCTAGACGTAGATTCCGGGATGCACTTTCCGGAATCCGCCGTCTGGGAAACTGTATCCCGTTCTGGGCGCAAATTCTGGGACATGCTTTCCGAAATCCGCCCAACGGGAAACTGTGTCCCAAACTACGGCCGAAAAGTGGGGCACGCTTTCCCGAGCGGTCTCCATGGGAAACTATGCCCCATTTCGAAGGCTCATTCTGAGATGCACTTTCCGCCGAGTCAGCGACCGTGGCTCTACCCTGCCAGATACACCTCTAGTGCGGGCAACGTGGCCTCCGCATCACGCCGACCGACCTGGTAGATACGTTCGAGCTCCTCTGGCTCACGACACAGCGATGGCACCTTCACCGATTCGCTCGGACGCACCACAAAAACCTCGTCGCCGGCCTCGCGACGCGTCAGGTCATCGAGCGTGGCGTTATAAACCTCGTGCCGGTGCTCAAGCGCCGCGACAAACTCTGGATAGCGGCGAAACACGCGGCGCAGCATAGGCATCAAGCTATTGGGTTGTTTCACAAAGCCCGCCGGCTGCGTCAGCACCACGATGTTACGGTCATACCCCTGCGCAAACAGCCATGCGCTGGGAATAGAATCGGCCACACCGCCATCCAGATATCGATGTCCATCAATCCAGACGGGCTTGGTCGCCACGGGAATCGCCGACGATGCCCGAATCCACTCGATATCGCGCTCGTCGCCATACGGCAGATCGTGATAGACGGCCTTGCCCGTCTCGATATCGGTACACACGCACGTAAATCGCATGGGGCAGGCGCGATACGCCTCCAAGTCGATGGGATCGCGCTCGATAGGCACCTCGTGATAGGCAAAATCGGCATTGAACATATCGCCGGTTCGCAGCCAGCTGGTCACGCTCGCATAGCGCTTGTCGGCACAATAGGCTTTGTTGTAGCGAATGGCGCGGCCGATCTGGCGCGATTTAAAGTTGTAGCCAAACGCCGCGCCCGCCGAGACACCCACCATATGATCGCAGGTCAAACCGTGCTCCATCCAAACGTCGAGCACGCCCGCCGTATACATACCGCGGTAGCCGCCTCCCTCGAGCGCAAGCCCCACTGTGTGTGATGTCTCCGGCTGTGCCATGCAACCATCTCCGTTCCCATGCTTTTGAACTCAACAAGTATATCTGTCAACGTATGCCGTCAAAAACGTGTTTATAAGCATTTATCGAACGTTTCCCAATGCATTCCCCATGCCGTACCGCAATGCCCCTAGATGGCCTTAGGCATGAACGCCCTTAAGAACGTTGCGGGATAAACATCGCCCGCACCATGCCAACGTCATCGCACGCAACGTGAGATAATTCTCAGCAGAATTCACCGATAGCAGAGGGAGTTTGTGATGAAGGTTCTTTTGGTCAATGGCAGTCCCAAGGCAAACGGCAATACCGCCCGCGCACTCGCCGAAGTCGCCGAGCAGCTCAATGCCGAAGGCATTGATACCGAGGTGTTTCAGCTGGGCGCCAAGCCCATTCGTGATTGTATCGGTTGCGGCCAGTGTGGCAAGCTTGGGGGTCGCTGCACCTTTGACGACGACGTGGTGAACGAGCTCATCGCTGCCGCTGAGCAGGCAGACGGCTTTGTCTTTGGCTCACCCGTCTACTATGCGCACCCCAGCGGACGCATCCTTTCGGCCCTCGACCGCGCCTTCTATGCGGGCGGGCACGCCTTTGCGCACAAACCCGGCGCCGCGGTCGCTGTCGCCCGTCGCGGTGGCACGTCGACCACCTTCGATGTGCTCAACAAGTACTTCACCATCAACCAGATGCCCGTGGTCGCCTCCACGTACTGGAACAACGTCTTTGGTCGCGTGCCCGGCGACGCCGATGGGGATGCCGAGGGCCTTGCCACCATGCGCAACATCGGCAAGAACATGGCCTGGCTCCTGCAATGTATCGAAGCAGGACAGGCCGCCGGCATCAGCGCGCCCGAAGCCGATCGCGAGCGTACCAACTTCATTCGATAAGTCCAGCGGTGGTCACCTCGATGTTCTATCAATGTCAGCGAAAAGCCAGCTGATGAGGCAAGGTGCCTTGAAAGAGGAGGGCGCTGGGCTGTTGCCCGCGCCCGACGATTGAAAGGCAGATTGCCCATCAGATGGCTTTGCAGCGTCGAGGTGACCGCCGTTCGTTAGAACGGCGGAACAGATACATGAACGTGCAAATCTTCGGCACCAAAAAGTCCTTCGATACCAAGAAGGCCCAGCGCTATTTTAAGGAGCGCCGCATTAAGGTGCAGTTTATTGACCTTAAGGAAAAGGAGATGAGCAAAGGCGAGCTCACGAGCGTGATGCAGGCGGTCGGCGGCATCGACAAGCTGCTCAACCCCAAAGCCAAGGACGAGGAGACACTCGCACTTATCCAGCACCTCACTCCCAGCCAGCGCTTTGATAAGCTGCTCGAGAATCAGCAGGTACTGGCCGAGCCCATCGTGCGCAACGGCAAAAAGGCCACCGTCGGTTATTGCCCCGATGTATGGGGAGCCTGGGAGTAGCCTGTGTTATTTGCCGGCGCGTGGGTATAAGAGCAGGCGTTTGGCATAAGATTCAGCTGTAAGCCATATCTAACAAAGGAGGGCACATGCCCAACAAGCCCGTGAAGATCATCATGCTTACCGGATACCTCGGTGCCGGCAAGACCACGCTGCTCAACCATATCCTCGCCAACGACGGCGGCATCCGCGCCGCCGTGATCGTCAACGATATCGGCGAGATCAACGTCGACGCCAGCCTTATCGCCGACGGTGGCCTTTCCGAGACCGACGACCTCATCCCGCTCACCAACGGCTGCATCTGCTGCACGCTTTCGGACGACCTGGCCAACCAGCTGCAGGGCATTGCCGATTCGGGCAATTTCGACTACATCATCATCGAGGCCTCCGGTATTTGCGAGCCTATCCCCATCGCCTACACCATCTCGAGCTTCTGCGACGAGGCCAAAGTGGGCGGCGAACCCAAGCTCGCGCTCGACAACATCGTTGCCGTGGTCGACTGCGCCCGCATGTACGACGAGTTCAACGGCGGTCGCGACCTGCTGGCCGAGGATATCGACGAGGACGACATCGAGAGCCTGCTCATCCAGCAGATAGAGTTTTGCTCCACGCTGATCCTCAACAAGACCGATACCGTGAGCCCTGAGCAGATCGCCGAGCTCAAGGCCATCGTGCGCAGCCTGCAGAAGGACGCCGTGATTGTCGAGGCTCAAAACGGCGAGGTCCCCATGGAGGAGCTGCTCGATACCGATCGCTTCGACTTTATGCGCGCCTACAACTCCGCCGCCTGGATCGAGGCCATGGAGCATCCCGAGGAGCACGACGACCCCGAGGTGCTCGAGTACGACATCGAGACCTTTGTGTACTCGCGCCGTAAGCCGTTTGACCTGCAGAAGTTCACCGATTTTGTTGAGCAGGAGTGGCCCGACGAGGTCATTCGCGTCAAGGGTCCGCTGTGGCAGACCGGCGATCCGGACATGTGCTACATGTTCGAGCAGGCCGGCCGCCAGATGCGCCTGATGGAGAACGGCTTGTTCGTTGACTCGGCGCCCGAGGGCGAGAAGCAGAAGATCATCGACGAGAACCCCGAGATCATGCAGATTTGGGACGACGAGACGGGCGACCGCATGACGAGCCTGTGCATCATCGGCCGTCACATGGACAAGGATGCGCTCATCGCCGCCCTTGATGCCTGCCTGACCGACTGGCACCGCGCTTAGGTTATCCAAGTGGGCGTTTTCCGCCCACGTAACCATCAAACCACCACGAAGGTACCCTTCGTGGTGGTTTTTCGTTCTATGCCAAGGAGATTCATGTTCAATATCGTGCTGTATGCGCCCGAGATTCCGGCCAATACGGGTAATATCGGCCGTACCTGCGTGGTCACCGGCGCCCGCCTGCATCTGGTGGAGCCACTGGGCTTTTCGCTCGACGACAAAACGGTGCGTCGCGCCGGCCTGGGCTACTGGCAAAACTTGGACGTGACGACCTATGCCAGCTGGGAGGATTTCCTTGCGCGCAATGACCTTTCCCCCGCCGACGACCGCTTGCATCTGCTGACCAAAAAGGCACGCCGAACCTATGCGCAAAGCACTTACCGTGACGGCGACTATTTGGTCTTTGGCAGCGAAAGCTCGGGGATTCCCGAAGGGCTGCTCGCCGCAGCGCCCGAGCGCTGCGAGCGCATCCCCATGCTGCGCGATTGTGACTCACTCGACAACGCCGAGGCCTGGGAAGCCCACGAGGAATCGCTCGGACATACCGAGGACGGCCATGAGGCCATCCTTCGGCAGGATATCTGCGGCAACTTCGTCAATCCGGACGACTACCGCATCAGCGCACTCAACCTCTCCAACAGCGCCGCCATCGTCCTCTACGAAGCCCTGCGCCAGACAGGCTTTCCGGGAATGTGACAAAGGAACTGCCCCTTTGTCACATTCAAGCGCCACGCCGATGGCACACACGCCTAATTGACGCTCTTGATAAAGAGCCCTTACTTTTAATCAGAATTAACTAAAGTAAAATGAAGTTAAACGGCGGTGTGAAAGGATGCTGAGGGAATCGATAGAGCCGTTCGCTCGATCTCTGGTTTTCCCTTCCTATTGCAACTCGTAGGCTGCCGTGCCTGGAATCTCACAAGCGATTCGAAGGAAATCTCGTCACGCGACTTTGACATGGGAATCAAAATCGCACACGACGAGATGGACGACCGAATCCTCGCGGCAACCTATCGGGAACTCACGGCAGAGGACAAGCGATTCCTCATCGCCATGCTCGATGACGAGGAAGAATCCACCACCGCTGACCTTGTCGAGCGCCTTAAGCGTTCGCCGCAGCAGGTCTCCCGCTACCGACGCCGCATGATAGATGCCGGCATCATTGGAGAACGCGGGCGCGGAATCGTCGCTTTTGAATTGCCATTCTTCCGCGACTATCTCGCCGCTCAATGCGTGAAATAGGCATCAATGAGGCAAAGGGACTGTCCCTTTGCCTCATTGTCTATAGGTAGCGGCCAGTAATGCTCTTGGAGCAAGCAGCGATATCCGCCGGCGTGCCGGCGCAGACGACTTGCCCGCCCGCATCGCCACCGCCCGGCCCCATGTCGATCACATAATCGGCATTGCGGATAAGGTCGAGATCGTGCTCGATCACGATAACCGTGGCGCCCTTGGCGACGAGGCCGTCAAACACGTTCAGCAGCACCTGAACATCGAGCGGATGCAGGCCGATCGTGGGCTCGTCGAATACGAATACGGCATCGTCCTGCACGCGGCCCATCTCGCTCGCAAGCTTTAAACGCTGCGCCTCGCCGCCCGAAAGCGCCGGCGTGGGCTCACCGAGTGTAAGATAGCCCAAGCCCAGGTCGTGCAAGGTCAGCAAGTGCGCCTGAACCTTCTTGAGCCCCACCGTGGCGTCGATGGCCTCGTCCACACTCATGTCCATGAGCTGCGGCAACGCAAGCTTGCTCCCGTCCTTGCCCTCGCGATGGATATGCGAGGCGGCCTCGGCGTAACGCGAGCCTCGACATGCTGGGCAGACGATCTCGACGTCGGGCAAAAATTGCACGTCGAGCGATATCGAGCCCGTGCCATCGCATGTAGGGCAGCGCAAGGCGCCAGTGTTGTAGCTAAAGGCACCCGCCTTGTAGCCGGCTGCCTTGGCCTCGGGCGTACGGGCGAAAGCGCGACGCAGCTCATCATGGATGTCGGCATAGGTCGCTACCGTCGAGCGCACGTTGGCGCCGATAGGTGTAGCGTCAACCAGGTTTGCGCGTGCGATGCCCTCGGCGTCGACCCAGCGCACATGGCTTGGCAGGCGCTCGCCAGCTGCCTGGGCCTTAAGCGCCGGGATGAGTGTCTCGAGCACCAACGTCGTCTTACCCGAACCCGAAACGCCCGTCACCGCGACAAGGCGACCGCGCGGTATATCGACTTCGAGCGGTTTGACGGTATGGATGGCATCGGTTGCCATGCGGATGTGGCCCTGATCGAACATTTCCTCGTCAGTCACCTGCGGACGCATACGCTTGGGGTCTGCGCGCAAAAACGGGGCGATGCGGCTGCCCTGCGATTGTTCGACCTCGTCCACCGTGCCAGCGGCAATCACATTACCGCCGCCTGCTCCGGCAACGGGGCCCATCTCGACCAGATAGTCGGCTTCCACCAGCACACGTGTATCGTGGTCGACAACAACCACGGTGTTGCCGTCATCAACCAGATCGCGCATCACGCCTACCAGACCATCAACATTGGCAGGATGCAAGCCAATCGAAGGCTCGTCCAACACATAGAGCACGCCCGTCGATCGGTTGCGCACCACGCGGGCGAGCTGCACGCGCTGACGCTCGCCCGTGGAGAGCGTGGCGCCGGCGCGATCGAGCGAAAGGTAGTCGAGACCCAGATCGACCAGGCGACGGGCCGCGCTCAAAAACGAATCGCAGATATCCATCGCCATGGGCCGCATCTCGGGCGGCAAGGATGCGGGCACCCCGTGCACCCACTCAACCGAATCACCAAGCGTCATGGCCGCGGCCTGCGCCAGATTGATACCGCGCACCTGGGGCTGGCGCGCAGCCTCGGAGAGGCGCGTGCCGCCACAGTCACGACATGGCCCCTCGCGCAAAAAGCGCGCCACGCGTTTTAAGCCCTTGTCGTCCTTAACCTTGGCGAGCGCATTCTCGACGGTATAGACGGCGTTGTAATAGGTAAAGTCGAGCGGCGTGGCGCCCTCGCCGTTTTTGGGAACGTAGAGAATGTGCTTCTTAACCGCCGGACCGTGAAACACGATGTCGCGCTCTTGAGGCGTGAGCTGGTTAAACGGCACGTCGGTGCGCACACCCATCTCGCCTGCCACCTGCTTCATCAGATCCCACATGAGCGTGCCCCAGGGAAGCACCGCGCCTTCGTTGATGGTCTTGGACTCGTCGGGCACCAGGCTCGCCTCGTCCACCTCGCGCATGACACCGGTGCCGCCGCAGGTGGGACACGCGCCGCCGCTGTTAAAGGCAAGGTCCTCGGCACCCGGCGCGTAGAACTCACGGCCGCACTCGGGGCACGTGAGCGACAGGCCCGCGGCCACGTTAAGGCTCGGCTCCACGCGCGCCCCGCAGTGCGGACACACGTGATGGGCGCAACGGCTAAAGAGCAGACGCAGGCTATTGTTGAGCTCGGTCATGGTACCAAAGGTCGAGCGCACACCCGGCACGCTGGGGCGCTGATGCAATGCGAGCGCCGCCGGTACGTGCAGCACCTCGTCCACTTGGGCATGTTCGGCCTGCGTCAGACGGCGGCGGGTATAGGTGCTAAGCGCCTCCAGGTAGCGACGCGAGCCCTCGGCATAAAGAACGCCCAGTGCCAGCGAACTCTTGCCCGAACCCGATACGCCAGCAATACCCACGAGCTTTCCCAGCGGAATATCGATATCGATGTCCTTGAGGTTGTGCACACGCGCGCCACGTACCTCTATAGCCTGCGGGCTCATCTTCTGTTCCGTCACCTTTATCACCCTACTCATGCCATAAAACGCGGTCGCGAATGTATTCGCCCAGCATGGGCACGGTAAACCGGACGAGGCCGTATCCGGCAGCCTCGATGACGCGCTCGCGAATCAGGCTTGCGCGATATTTACTCGCCCAGCTTTGGGTGCGGTCGCAGCGCTCAATGATGTCAGCCATGCGCGTCGGCTTGCCCCCATCAGCCGCCATGGCCTCGATAAAGAGGCGCTGCGGACTGCGCAACCCGTAATACAAAGGGGCGTCGACTGCTTCATAGAACTCGGAGATGGCATCGGCGTAGCCAGCCTCGACATCGCACACTTCAATGACCCGCGAGTCACGCCGGACAGCAGACCTCCACATGTAATATCCCACCAGCTGAACCATATAGGGATACCCCATACTCTTGCGCGCCGCAAGGTCCGCCGTCTCCGCATCAACGCAAAGACCAGTGCCTTTGACCGTCTGGATATATGAATCGCGCACTTTGGGCAAAGAAATCGCCCCCAGCGTACGCTGCTGGGCGCGGCGCAAAAACGTTACGCTCGGCTCTTCGAGCAAGTCATCGACCATGCTGGGCAAGCCGGCAAAAACCAGCGCAAGACCGCGCTGGTCGCTATCGGGCAAGCCCGTAGCATCCTGGTCTCCGAGCACCTGCTGATAGAGAACGGCCAGCGCCGCCAGCTCCTCGATAGATGCCGATTGGGCCTCGTCAATCGCAAACAGTAAGCCCTTTCCCGGCCCGAGTTTCCTGAGGCGTTCGTTGACTAACCCGCGCAACGTCTCGCCTTTTGCCCGCGCCGCCTCGACCGACATTCGGCCAAACGACGGACCAAACTCCATTGACGTCACAACGGGTTTATTCGAGCGAAGCGCGTCGGCCAAGCGGTCGCATAGGCCAAGCGAGGCGGAATCGGAGACAACCGCCCATCCGCGCTTGCTAGCTAAACGCTGCAGCTCCCGCAAGAGAACTGTTTTGCCACAGCCGCGGTTTCCCGTAATGAGCATGAGCCTGCCCGGAGCTCCGGCGCCGTTATCGAGCCCTTCCTCGAAATCTTCGATGACCGACTCGCGGCCGATGAGTATCGGAGGCCGCTTGCCAGCCGTGGGCTTAAAGGGATTTGGATTCATGTCGGCCTCCTCGGATTGGCAAACCCTGGTAACAGTTATACCAACTTATACCGAGTTATACCAACAGGATGCGACAAAGAGACTGACCCTCTATCACCTATGGCCGAAAAACTCGACGTCCGCCGCTCGCCAGGGGCGGAAGGTGGCGGGATCGACCTTTACGTGCGCTGCCTCGGGGACGTCGTACCACTTGACCGTGTAGCCAGCGCCGTGAGAGCAAAAGACCGAGTCGGGCGTGTTGGGTAGATCGGCCTCGGGCTCATAGGCGACAGTCTCGATGACGCGCTCGGCATCATGGCATGCCGCATAGCCGGCAAACTCCAGGTACAGATGCCCGCGACCGCTCGTGTAAGTGGCCACCTCCAGCGCATAATCCTGCACCTCAGATGCCGGCACGCGACCCACAAGCTTTGCCCGTTCGCCCGCCATCGTCGGCGGCTCGTACTCGGCACCCATGCGCGTGGCGTCTGACAACGCCCTGCCCACACACTCCCCCGGCACCTCGAGCTCAAAGCGATACCACGGCTCCAACAGCACCGCCGCGCCGGCCTCACGCGCCTGCATGAGCCCCTGGCGAATCGCGCGGTACGTGGCCTGGCGAAAGTCGCCGCCCTCGGTGTGTTTGGCATGCGCGCGGCCGCCCGTGAGCGTAATGCGCACATCGGTGATGGGCGAGCCGGTCAGTACGCCCAGGTGATCGCGCTCCATGGCGTTGGTGAGCGCCAGACGCTGCCAGTTAAGATCGAGCTCGTCGGTCGAAGTCACGGTGCCAAACTGCACGCCCGAACCCGCTGGCAACGGCTCCAGGCTCAGATGCACCTCGGCATAGTGGCGCAGTGGCTCAAAGTGGCCCACGCCCTCGACCGGCTGCGAAATGGTCTCCTTATAGAGAATGCCGCCGGGCTCAAACGAAATCGAAAGGCCAAAGCGATCGGCCAACACCCGCTGCACGACCTCGAGTTGCACGGCGCCCATCAACTGCAGGTGAATCTGCTCCAGATGAGTATTCCAGCTTACGCCGAGCATGGGGTCTTCGTCCGCCAACTCAGTCAGCGCTTTAAACACCGCATGGACATCGTGTTCACCCGGAAGCACCGTATAGGTGAGGACCGGAGCGATGACGGGCGCATCACACACGGGCTCCGCACCCAAGGCGTCCCCTGGGCGAACGTGCGCAAGACCCGTCACGGCACAAATACCGCCAGCAGCAACTTCTTGGGCAAGCTCATACTTTTCGCCGTTATAGATGCGCACCTGATCGACCTTCTGCTCCCATGCCGCGGCACCGGAACGTCCGCTGATCATCTGTTTTGCACACAGCGTGCCGCCGGTCACTTTAACCCATGCCAAGCGCTCGCCGCGATCCCCGCGGCTGACACGATAGACGCGCGCGGCAAACTCCGGAAGCCA
Organism: Collinsella sp. LCP19S3_F2; assembly: GCF_052121015.1. NCBI lineage: Bacteria > Bacillati > Actinomycetota > Coriobacteriia > Coriobacteriales > Coriobacteriaceae > Collinsella > Collinsella sp. LCP19S3_F2. The sequence goes on along the minus strand of NZ_JBQKFA010000009.1, from coordinate 65,380 downwards.
TATCTGTTCGCGCATCAGCACGCATATGCCATCCAGCAGCTCGCTCACGCCCTGGTCCTTGAGCGCCGAGCCGGCAAAGCAGGGAAAGAGCTTGCGCTCGGCAACCATGCGCGACAGCGTTGCGACGGAAAGCTCACCTGCCTCAAGAAACTCCTCGAGCGCCGCCTCGTCCAACGCTGCAGCGTCCTCCTGAACGGCGCCGCCCTCCAGCAGTTCGTTGGCATCCAGGCAGCCTTCGGAAAGACGCCGCCCAAGTTGTGCCAGCAAAACATCGCGGCCGGGATTCTCCAAATCGATTTTGTTGATATAGATGAACGTCGGGATGTCATAGCGTGCAAGCAGGCGCCACAGGGTTTCGGTGTGCCCCTGCACGCCGTCGTTGGCGCCCACAACTAAAATCGCGTAGTCGAGTGCGCGCAGCGTGCGCTCCGCCTCGGCAGAAAAATCGACATGCCCCGGTGCATCCACGAGCATGACGCGGGTATCACCGTGGTCGAGCACGGCCTGCGACGAGAAAATCGTAATGCCGCGCTCGCGCTCGATCGCGTTAGTGTCCAGATGCGAATCGCCATCGTCCACGCGGCCGCGCTTACGAATGCGACCCGCATCGAACAGCATGGCCTCGGCCAGCGTGGTCTTGCCAGCATCGACATGCGCCAAGATTCCAACGACCGCTTGCTTCGACATGGCTCTCCTCTTATTGCAAGCCCGTCGCACGCGGCAACGGGCGCTCTCGTTCCACACTGGATGATACAATTTACAGGCCGGCGGGCGAAGCGGGCCCTATCCCCCGACCGAGCTCATCGCCCCGCGTTGCCGTGCGGCGATTTTCGTAGGTTCGCGCCTTGCGAAAGCCGGCACCTCCCCTTTTTGCCTGCCCGGGCTCATCCGGGGCGGCAATAACGCGAACCCCACAACAGCGAGGAGTCACCATGAAGACATTGCTCAACGAGTTCAAGGAATTCATCAATCGCGGCAACGTGATGGACATGGCCGTCGGCGTGATTATCGGCGGCGCATTCACCGCCATCGTGACCTCACTTACCGATAACATCATCAACCCGCTTATCTCCGTGATTGCCGGCGGTAGCGCTACCGAGATCTCGGGGCTGGTGGTGCCGGGCACCAATATCGACTTTGGCGCCTTTATCGGCTCGTGCATCAATTTTTTGATTGTGGCGGCAATCGTCTTTGCCATCGTCAAGGCATTCAACAAGGCGCAGGAGATCGGCGACAGGCTCGCCGGTGCCACCGCCGAGGAAGCCGCACCGGCGCCCGTCTGTCCGTATTGCCTGGAAGAGGTGCACGAAGGCGCGACCAAGTGTTGCCACTGCGGAAGCGAGCTGCCCCGAGCGTAGGTGCCTTAGAGCCGACAGCGAGCGACATCTATCACCTTGCAAAACAGCGCAGCGATCAAAAATGGCCCCATCCGGGGCCATTTTCGCTTACTTGGAGCGTAGATACGCGCCCCCGCTCTTATGCCTCGCGCAGCCAGTCAAATGCAACACGCGGCGTGCCGTCCGACACATACACAACGCCGGCACGCTCAAACCCCGCTTTAATACTCGCGCCCTGCATGGGCAGGTTGTCCCGATGCGTATCGATACGCAGATGGTCGGCACGCTCTTTGGCAAAGGCGAACATCGCAGCCGCGATACCGTGCACGGTGCCGTCGGACGCCACACGGTGCAGCACGGCGTACGGAGTGCCGCTACGCCATTGCCCGTCCTCAATTACGTCATAGCACTCGTCCGGGCCCGGTAAAAAGGCAAACGTCGCCACCACGCGGCCGTCGACTTCGAACACATAGCTACCACCGGCAGCGATATCGGCAGCCAGTTGCTCGGCAGAAGGCGTGCCCTCGGGCCACTGCGTGGCGTTGCCATGCGCGCGCATAAAGGCACGGGCCGCGTCATAGATAGCCATGACGGCGGGAATGTCGGTATCGAGGGTTTTTCTGATCATCACGCGGCGACCTCACGTTTATTGGTATCACTTTGATTGAGCAATGATACCAGCGTTTGAAGAGGGGCGAGAAGCAGATGGGAAGCAAAAAGCGAGCCGCCTGGTCAAAGGCCAAAAGCGAGTTTTTGGGCGCTGCCACCGGTGGCGCTATGAGCGACCTGTTTGCGCGCGAGGACGAGCGCCGCGACGCCCTGAACGCCGAGCGCGATGAAGCCTGGCGCTACAAGTCGTGCGAGCGCAAAAACCGTTACGACACACGCGCCGAGGCCGAGGCCGTTATGGCCGACTGCGAAAACCGCGGGCGGCGTGGTTTGGCCTGCTACAAATGCGAATACTGCGGCGGCTGGCACCTGACGTCGCACCCTTGGAAATAGACCCCGCATCGGCACGACACTGACGGAGCGCCAACCATCGCACGCAAGCTACGGGCGCGGCGGCACCAAAACATCGTAACGAACGGCCTTGCCCGCAAGTTGATAGCTCGGCTTAACGCCGGCAAGCAGCGGCCCCTTCACCGGCCGCTTGATAACGACCTTGCGCGGGCGCACCGCAAGCGCAGCTTCGACCAGCGTCTCCTCATCGGCACACGGCTGTTCCAGATGATGCAAGAGTTGAAACTTCTTTTTAACCGCCGCGCTCTTTGTGCGCTCGGGAAACATGGGGTCCAGATACACCACGTCGGGAGCGGTGAGCTCGCCCTGCCCGATCAACTCAGTTATATGGTGAAGGCCGGCAATGCTGTCCTCGCCCGCATGTAAGCGCATGCGTGCCACGGCAGTCGCAAGCGCCGGATCATCTGCCGCGCGATCCAAGGCATCCTTGAGGAGCGCCGCGATCACGCAATCCTGCTCATACAGATCGACGGTAAAGCCCGCAGCCGCCAGCAGCAGCGAATCCTCGCCAAAGCCTGCCGTGGCATCAATCGCCCATGGGCACTCGACGCCTTTTGCGCGCGCAGCCTTTACCAACAGCTCTTGCTGCAGACGGCCCTGTTTGAGCCGTGGCAGCATGCGGACAAAATCGGCACGCAACTCCATCGTGCCGTCGGTGAGCGTGAGGCCCGCGGACTTCCCGGTCAGCTCAAGCCCCGCGGCCCGAGCAACAGAAAAGGGATCGACGACGCCCATGGGTACTCCTTAACAAGCAAAATGAATACGTGAGCGCCGTTTATGCCAGCACCCAACCGTCCGCTATTGTCCCACATGCGACATGGCCCACAGCATCCCAATGCAAAGCACCGCCATCAATCCCGTGCACACGGCAGCGATCACAGAATCGCCCATGCGCCTTCCCAACGACCGCGGCTCATGCACTCGCCCTGCTCCGTACATCATGGCTCCTCCTTAAGAACAGCTCCTTGTTACGGTCTCATCATCGCAGCGCCGCACATGAGCTGCCATCGATTTGGCTTACGTCCAGCTTTCCTTTTTGAAAGGTCGAATTGGGCTGCGCGGGCTCAAAGCGCTTTCAGGCGCACGCATCGCTGCGTTGAACTACAATGTGCTTCACCATATGTGCAGCACATGGGCTACGCCAGATCGGCGTACTCGTATCGAAAGGACCAGCCATGAGCTCCGCTCGCAAGACTCTCAAAATCCTTGCCCTCATCTACTTTGTTTTGGGCATCGCCAGCCTCGTCATCGCCGGCATCGGTATCGCCAGGGGCAGTCTCGATTCCACGTACGGGTCGAACGCCATGCTCGCCGCGGTCGTGCTTGTCGTCAAGGGCATTGTCGATCTTTCCGCAGGTGTTGCGGGCATCAAGGGCGCCAACAAGCCCTCGCAGGTGGATAGCGCGTTTAAGCTCGGCATCGTTGCCGCAATCGCCACGATTGCGCAGGCCGTGCTCACGCTTCCCGCACTCGGCGGCAGCGCCGTCAATATCGGTGCCTTTGTCATCGTGGTCTACGACCTGTTCTTTGTTCAGCAGGCGCACGCCGTTAAAGCCGAGAACAAGGACCGCCTGTAGGCACTCGCTTCTCATAACCCCTGCAGCCAAGCAACTAACATGGGCCGATCGCGCAGTAACGCGGTCGGTCCTTTACATTTGCCCAGATAAAACCTGCCAAAATAAACCTGTCCCTTTTTGGCAGGTTGGTTAGCTGTAGCGGTACTCGGCAATGATGAAGTCGATGTCGGTTTTAAGGGTGTCCAGGTTTGCCAGGCGCTCTTTGTCGGTAGGGCGTGTGCGGTAGTAGTACGGCGTCATCTGGAACACCGCCTCGATGTCGGCCTGGGTCTGGAGCGTAATATTCGCGGACACCCGCTGTGTGCCGACCAATTTAAGCTCCATCGTCTTCGGAAGCTTTTCGTCGTTGAGGTACGGCGTGTCGTAGAGCACCTCCTTGAGCCCAAAGAGATGACGGGCACCCGGCACCACGGTGTAGAGCGAACCCTCCGGCGCCAACACGCGGGCAAACTCGCGCTCGTTAAAGGGAGCAAAGAGCTCGGTCACCATATCGAAGGCGCCATCGGCCACTGGGATGTCTTTCATGTTGGCCACAAAATAGGTCGCATCGCCGCGCTTGGCGGCCAGGCGTACCATTTCTTTGCCCAGGTCAAAGCCATAAGCGTCCACGCCCGGCACCGCGCCCATGGCGCTGGTGTAGTAACCCTCGCCGCAGCAAATATCGAGCAGCGTCATGGGGCCGCCTGGAGACGCAGCACGCCCAGAAACCCGTTTGCGCACCAGCTCGACCATTGCATCGCGCAGCGGCGCATAGTAGCCACGGTTCAAAAAATCACGACGGCTGCGTGCCTGCGACTTGGGATCGCCCATGGAGTCGCCGCTCTTGGACGAACGTAGCAGATATAGATAACCCTCGCGCGCACGGTCAAACCGGTGTCCGCCCGCGCATGCAGCACCGCGCTCGTCGTCCACCAACGGCTCATGGCAAACGGGACACAACAACATGGCAACTCCTTAGCGCGAACAACACAACGTATACCATTGTCGCACGCCTTCCCCACCTAGTCATTGGGGACGTTCTTGAATGACTAGTCGTTTAAGAACGCCCCCAATGACTAGGTGATTAGGAGTATCATCGTCTGCGCAAATAAGCACGAAATAGCACGTTAGAGATTGAGAGCGTATGGCTGATACCGCATCTAAGCACATCGACATGACCACCGGCTCACTGTGGCGCAATATCCCCCTGTTCGCCTTGCCCGTGGCCGCCACGAGTATCTTGGAGCAGCTGTCAAACCTCATCGCCACGGTCATTATCGGTAACTTCTCGGGCGACCAGGGAACCCTCGCCATGGCGGCAGTCGGCTCCAATGTTCCGCTTACCAGCCTTATGCTCAACCTGTTTATTGGCATGTCGCTTGGCTCCAACGTGGTCATCGCCAACGCTATCGGCCGCAACGATCAGAATATGGTCAAACGCGCCGTCCATACCTCGATTTTAATGGCGCTCGTGGGCTTTGTCGTCATCGCTCTGGGCGAGATCTTTGCCGAGCCCATGCTCGCTGCGCTCAACGTTCCCGCCGAGACCATGCCGCTCGCTTCGCTCTATCTACGCGTCTTTTTGCTCAGCATGCCCTCAATCTTGCTCTACAACTTTGAGGCCGCGATCTTCCGCTCCGTCGGCATCACCCGCATGCCGCTGCAAGCGCTTGCCGTGTCCACCGTCCTCAACATTGGCCTGGACCTCATCTTTGTCCCCGTACTCCACTGGGGCGTCGCGGGTGTCGCCATCGCCACCGTCATCGCCTACACCGTCAGCGCCGCTACACTCTTTATCCACCTGCTCAAGACCGACTCCGTCGTCCGCGTCACCCCGCGCGACCTTGCTATCGACCCCGTCGCCCTCAAGCGCATCGTCAAGATCGGCCTGCCCGCCGGCATCCAAAGCGCCGTCTTTGCCGTCGCCAACATCATCATCCAGTCCGCCATCAACAGCCTGGGCACCGAGGTCATGGCGGCCTCGAGCGCCGCCATGAGCCTGGAGTACGTGTGCTACAACCTGCTCAACAGCTTTAGCCAGGCTTGCACCACCTTTGTGGGGCAAAACCACGGTGCCCGTCAGATCGACCGCTGCACCAAGACCCTTAAGGTCTGCCTGGTCGAAGGCGGTATCGTCGCGCTCACCACGATTATTGTTATTGTCGGCCTGGGGCGCGAGATCTTGTCGTTGTTCAACAGCGATCCCAACATCGTCTCGATCGGCTATATCCGCGTGTGCTCGATCTTCCCTGCGTATGCCTTTAGCATGTTCTACGAGAACATGTCCGGCTACTTGCGCGGCTTTGGTATCTCGCTCATACCCGCCCTTATCACCATGATCTGCGTCTGCGGCATCCGCTTCTATTGGGTATTCTGCGTGTTCCCGCACTTCCGCACCTTTGCGAACATCATGATGGTCTACCCCATCAGCCTGGGCACCACGGCGTTCTTTATGGTCGTGGCGGTACTACTCTGCCACCCGACACGCACCTATCGCGCCACCCAAGCCAAAGCGACAGCCTGCTAAACACCGCACTCAACGCCACGCCAGTCATTAATTGACAATATGCGAGCTCATATAGTCGATAAAGCGCCTCGTGGCGATAGGCATGGTGTCCCAGCTGCGCCAGGCCGCCACTACGTCGCGCGAGGGGGCGTGCACGATGGGACGTACGCGAATATCGGCCTGCATGCCCTCAACGGTACGGCGATACAGCATGCTCACGCCCAGACCCTCCTCCACCATCGCCATAATGGTGTAGTCGTCGGTGACCTCGCTCGTCACGTGCGGCGACAGGCCATGCGCCGCGAATGCATCGAGCACCAGGCTCTGTTCGCCCTCATCCAGCAGCACAAACGGCTCGGAAGCCAGGTCGGCGAGCGTCACTTTTTCCTTTGCCGCCAGCGGATGCGCGACAGGCAACAGTGCCACCAACTCGTCGTGATAGACCACGCGCTTCTCGAGCCCTGCGGTAAACCCACGTGCCGTAAAGCAAAAATCCACTACGCCGTCGTGCACCCATTGGGCGTTGCGCGTGTAGTCGCCCTGCTTGAGGGTAAAGCGTACGCCCGGGTGCAGCGCCCCAAAGTCGCGGATCACGCGCGGTAACACGGTTCGACTCACGTTGGTAAACGTCGCGATGCGAATATCGGACGACGAAAGCCCCAGCAGCTCCTGGCGCTTGCCCTCGAGCTCAGCCTCGGCAGTCACAATCTGGCGCAGATACGGCAGATATTGTTTACCGTCGCGCGTAAGCGAAACGCCCTGCTTACCGCGCTCGATAAGCGTGGTACCCAGCTCGCGCTCGAGTGCCTTGACGGCCTGGCTCACCGCACTTTGCGTATAGCCCAGCTCGTCCGCCGCGCCCTTAAGGCTGCCGCAATCGACCACCATACAAACAATCTGATACCGCGACGCCATCGTGCCTCCACAACAATGCAGCCGTAAAACGTTTTGCCAGTGCTTTTCCTAATGACATTAGCATTTCTTAATCATACTGAAGATACATTCGCTTTACTACATCAAAATCTGGGAGCAGAATCCTTTTTACGAAACCGTTCTGCAACAAAAGGAGTCCCATGGATCGCAAAAAAGCAATCGCGCTCTCATTTTCCGTTCCCGTCGCATGGGGCTTTTCGTATCCCCTCATGAAGATCGGCATGGACAGCATGAACGCCACGAGTATCGTCGCGCTACGCTGCATCATCGCTTTTGTGGCCTGCCTGCTGCTCTTCCACAAGCGCGCGTTGCGCATTAACCGCGACCTTATGGTCCGTGCCGCCATCATCGGCGCCATCATGGCAACCGAGCTCACCTGCATGTGCCTGGGCTCCAGCCTCACCTCTGCCTCCACTGCCGGCTTTTTGCAGAGCCTGACGGTCGTGATCGTGCCGTTTGCCAACGCCGCCCTGCTGCACCGCGCCCCCGAGCGCAAAGTGCTCGTCGGCACCGCCATCGTCACCTGCGGTATGTTGCTGCTCTCGGGCGCCGACTTCACCAGCCTGAACCCGGGCGCGCTCATCATGCTGCTCTCCGCCTTTGTCTATGCCGGCCACATTATCGTGGCCAAGCGCTTTGTCGAAGAAGTCGATCCGCTTACTCTGGGCGTTTGGCAGCTGGGCTTCGGCGGCTTATTCTCGGGCATCGCCGCATTCACCTTTGGCGGTTTCACACTCCCCGGCACGCCGGGCGAGGTCGTGGTCGTCGTCGCACTCGCACTCATCTGCTCTGCCTACGGCTTTATCACCCAGACGCTCGTGCAGCCCCACGTGCCCGCCGAGACCACCGGCTTTGCCTTCTCGCTCGAGCCAGTCTGCTCCGCCGTCTTTTCGTTCTTCCTAGTCGGCGAGGTCCTGAGCCCCATCGCCTTCCTGGGTGCAGCTCTCATCCTCACCGGCGTCATGGCGGCAACCGTCGAGCTTCCGCGCCTCCGCGCACATGGACGCGCTCGTATGGCAGGAGCGCCCGAACGCGCCTCGTAGACCCCGCCCCTCATACAGCCGCGGCATAAAGGCAACCGGTGCGCCTTTACAATAGATGCCAACATAGCATTTGCCATAAAGGAGCTCCATGAACACCGCAACTCGCGACCGCAACATAGCAACTTGGTTGGGCGATGCGCCGCAGCCGGTACGTGACACTACGAACCAGCTGCTCGAGCGCATCGCCCTTTTGCGTGCCGAGCAGACCATCTACCCGGCACAAGACGACATCCTCAATGCCCTCGCCTACACGCCGGCCGACCAGGTCAAAGTTGTCATCTTGGGCCAAGATCCTTATCACGGACCCAACCAGGCCATGGGGTTATCGTTTTCGGTCCCCGCGACGCAAACCAAGTTGCCGCCAAGCCTGCGCAACATCTATAAGGAACTCAAAGCCGATCTGAGTTGTCCCATTCCCGCCACGGGAGATCTGACGCCATGGGCACAACAGGGCGTCCTGCTCCTCAACACTACGCTCACCGTGCGCGAGCATGCCGCGAACTCACACGCCAAGCTGGGCTGGAGTACGCTCACCGACTACGTTATCGAACGCTGCTGCCAGCTACCCCAACCGGTAGTCTTTTTGGCATGGGGCCGCTTTGCCCAGCAGATGGTTGAGGGCAAGCTCGCCGCAATCGACGCGGGCAAAACGACCGGCAAGTTCTGCCTTGCCTCCACGCACCCCTCGCCGCTTTCGGCCAACCGTGCCACGGCAGAACTCCCCGCTTTTATGGGGTCACGACCCTTCTCGGCAGCCAATCGGCTACTCGAACAGCACGGCTCGACCCCCGTCAACTGGACTTGTCTCGGCTAAAAATCGATACATCAAAAACGCGCCCGACGGCTTTCCATCGGACGCGTTTCCTATTCGGGCCAAATAAATTGTGTGCGGCCGGCCTCGCCGCCATCAATGAGCAGGCTCTGCCCGGTCATAAACCGGTTGGTCACGCCCACAAAGTAGATCCATTCGGCGATCTCTTGGGCGGTTGCCCAGCGTTTAAGCGGTGTAAGCTCCATAATCTGGTTCCACAGGTGTTCGTCTTCCATCACGCAACGGTTGAGCGGCGTGATAACGCCACCCGGGTCCACACTGTTGGCGATGGCCTGCGGTGCCAGGCGGTTTGCAAGGTTCTTGGTATAGGCGATAACGCCGCCCTTGCTGGCAGCATAGGCGGGAAACTCCGATCCCGTATGCCCACTCGCCGACCCCACATTGACCACGGATTTGATAGCCGACGCCGGCTTGGCAGCAAGCCCCTCCCCCACAAAGGCGTAGCACTCGGTCACGTTGATGGTGCCACAAAGGTTGGCGGCGATGTCGTCAGCCGAATCCTGCGCACCGGCAACGTTCACGATTACCTGGGGTTCAAGATCGCCTGGAAACGAGTCAGGCTCGCGTACATCAACGACCAGATGGCGGTAGCGCTCGTGTTCGATCACCGCCGGCAGCAGATCAAAGCCCACGACCTCGTGGCCCTCGTCCAAAAAGCGCCGCACGCACGCGGCTCCGATACCGCCCGAAGCGCCCGTAATCAAAACCCGCATACTTGCTCCTTAGGCGGTTGCATGGCGCTCAAGGTACTCGGCGCCCACATTCTCACGCTCCCAGCCGCGCACGACCTTGTAGCCCACGGGGCTCAGGAAGACCTCGCACAGCAGCTCGGCGACAGCGCCGGTCAGCGAGCACATAAGGACCTGCACCCAGGTCCAACCAAAGAACGTGTGACTCACTACAATGGCAAAGACCAGGTTGTCGATAAACTGGCCAACACCCGTGGACACATAGGAGCGGAAGGCGAAGCTCGCAAAGTTATTCTTTTTGAGCATACGGCCGAGCGACTGGTTGAGCGTGGAGTTAACCACGGCAGAAGCGAGCATTGCCAGCGAAGAGCCCAGCACCACGTACCAGGTGCCGCCGATGGTGGCGTTAAGGGCGGTGTTGACCTCGATCATGCCCGTGTCGTAGTAGGCGCCCCACATGCCGGGCGTGAGCGAGCATGCCCAAAAGCACAGGCTCACGGCAAGGTTGACCGCCAGTGCGAGGATAGAGATTTTGATGGATGCCTTGGCGCCAAAGCGCTTGCAGATCATGTCCTGGCACAAAAACGAGACCCAGCTCACCACAAAGCCGCAATCGAGTGCCAGATACGGCAGGCTGATGAGCTCTTTGTTGGCCAGCAGGTTCATCATGATAACGCTCACGAAAAACAGCGAAACCGTTGCCGCGGGAATGCTCCGCAACAGGACCTTGTAGTCCTCCATGACCTTCTTGATCATTATGTACTCCTTTGGTTTTAGGTTTAACGAGCAGGATATCGGACCCGAACTGCTCGGACGCCCCGGTCTTGAGGCGACGGTGGGCATGATAGCCGCTCACGCGGTATCAGGCAAGCAGGCAGCGCGGCAGCCCCGCAGGGCCACCGCGCCGATGCGTTAAAAGACTACGTTGCCAAACTCCGACAGGATAAGGTCGGGGTTGTGGTCGGTTGCCCAATCCACGTTCCACGGGCTCGTAAACAGCAACAGCTTGCCACCGCGCATGTCCTCGACGCGCAACGTGTCGCGCGTGAGCGAAAGGCCCGGGATATCGATGGTGTCGGGGTCGTTCTGGATCCAGCGAATGTCCGTATAGGGCAGCGGCTGGCGACGAACCTCAACACGGTACTCGGCCTTGAGGCGGCGCTCGAGTACCTCAAACTGTAGCACGCCGACCACGCCCACGATGACGCTCTCCATGCCGGCACCCAGCTCGCGGAAGATCTGGATGGCGCCCTCCTGGGCAAGCTCCTCCATGCCCTTGACGAACTGCTTGCGCTTGAGCGTGTCGACCTGCGTAATGCGAGCGAACATCTCGGGGGCAAACGTCGGGATCTGCGGATACTGCACATGGCGCTTGCCGGAGCACACGGTGTCGCCGACGCTAAAGATACCCGGGTCGAACAGGCCCACGATATCGCCCGCGTACGCCTCGTCCACGATGGCGCGGTCGTCGGCCATCATCGACGTGCCCGTGGCAAGCTTAAGCTTGCGGTTGCCCTGCACGTGGAAGGCATCCATGCCGCGCTCGAACTTACCCGAGCAAATGCGCACAAAGGCGATGCGGTCGCGGTGGTTCTTGTCCATGTTGGCCTGGATCTTAAACACAAAGCCGCTAAAGTCGTCGCGGCAGGGATCGACCGGTTCACTGGTAAGCGTATCGGTATAGGCACGCGGCGTCGGGGCTAGACGCAGGAACTCCTTAAGGAAGGGTTCCACGCCAAAGTTGGTAAGCGCCGAGCCAAAGAACGCCGGGCTCAGCTTGCCGCAGGCCACGGCATCCAAGTCGAGCTCGTCGCCGGCGCCATCGAGCAGCTCGATGTCGTCCATCAGGTTCTTATGGTTCTCCTCGCCGATGAGCTCATCCATGGAAGAATCGCCCAGCTCGGCCTCGACCTCGGCGACCTTCTTGGTGGCGTTGGCGTGACCGTCGCCCTCAAAGGCAATGACGCGACGGGTCTGACGATCGAACACGCCGCGGAAATTGCGGCCGCTGCCGATCGGCCAGTTCATGGGATACGTATTGATGCCCAGGACATTCTCGATCTCTTCCATGAGCTCAAACGGATCGCGAGCCTCGTGGTCGAGCTTGTTCACAAAGGTGAAGATGGGAATGTGGCGCAGCGTACAGACCTTAAAGAGCTTCTTGGTCTGGGCCTCGACGCCCTTGGCGCCGTCGATGACCATGACTGCGGCGTCAGCGGCCATAAGGGTACGGTAGGTATCCTCCGAAAAGTCCTGGTGACCGGGGGTATCGAGGATGTTGACGCAGGCGCCGTTGTAAGTGAACTGCAGCACCGAGGAGGTGACGGAAATGCCGCGCTCCTTCTCGATGTCCATCCAGTCCGAGACGGCATGCTTGGCCGAGCTCTTGCCCTTGACCGAGCCGGCGGTCTGGATGCTGCCGGTATAGAGCAGCAGCTTCTCGGTAAGCGTGGTCTTACCGGCATCCGGGTGGCTGATGATCGCGAATGTGCGGCGCGACGAGATTTCATCCGACAGGCTTGCCATGCGGATCCTTTCTTGCATTGAGTGCATTACGTCGTTGTAGCCGTACTATTGTAGCCGCGAAATTACGCTCTAGGGCGCCTATCAGGACAAATTCATCAGTTGGGGCCTGTGTAGCAGTCGATGACGGCACTCCGCAGCAGTTTGTCTCGATCTGTAACATCTAGACGGTTTTTGAACCTCTACCTGTTACAGATTTAGACAAACAGGTGGGCGTCCCAGAAAGATCTCGATCTGTAACATCTAGCAGCCAAAAACTTCTCCAGTTGTTACAGATTGAGACAGCCAGGTGGGGCCCACCAGCAAAATCTCAATCTGTAACAGGTAGCCGTCCAAATCGGTTCCAGATGTTACAGATTGAGATGAATGAACGAGCGGACAATCCCTATTTGCCTCTTGCATAACTGTGCATAGTGTATATATACTGTGCTTACCGGTTATATACACGTGTAGCCCAACAGCTAAGGAGCCGCTGTGGACATCATCCTATCCAATTCGAGCGACAAGCCCATCTACGAGCAGATAACCTCGCAAGTCAAAGCTCAGATCTTATCGGGCACGCTCGCTGCGGGAGCCAAACTCCCCAGCATCCGTGCACTCGCGAGCGACCTGGGTGTGAGCGTCATCACCACCAAGCGCGCCTACGCCGACCTAGAGCAACTCGGGTTTATCTGCACCGTGCAGGGCAAGGGCTGTTTTGTCGCCGAGGGCAACCAGGAGCTCTTGCGCGAAAACCAACTCTGCCATATCGAAGACCTGCTTGCGAAAGCGGCAAGCCAAGCCGAAGCCTTGGGCGTCACGCGCGACAAACTGCACGAAATGCTCGACCTGGTAGCCCCCGAAACCATGCAGTAGCCATCTGCAAGAAAGGCTATACCATGCAAAACTTGCTTGAACTCAAAGGCATCTCACGCGCTGTAAGCGACCGCTTTTCACTACGCGATGTCACGCTCGCCGTGGAGCCCGGCCAGATTGTTGGCTTTGTGGGCGCAAACGGCGCCGGCAAGACAACGACCATTCGCGTCGCGCTCGGGCTTATAAAGCTCGATGCCGGCGAGGTGCACCTGTTTGGGCAGTGCTGTGGCGCCGACGTACCCGGTGAAGTGCAGCGCTGCTTGCGCACCCGTATCGGCCTCGTGCTGGACACGTGTCCTTTCCCTTCCACACTCAAGGTGACCGAAGTTGAGGCACTCGTAAGCCCGGCGTATCCCACCTGGAGCCACGACACCTTCGCCAGCCTCATCGACCGATTTGGCTTGGATCCCAAGGCGAAGGTCAAGGACCTCTCCCGCGGCATGGGCATGAAGCTGCAGCTTGCCTGTGCGCTCAGTCACAAGGCCAAGCTGCTCGTTTTGGACGAAGCCACCGCGGGTCTTGATCCCATGGCACGCGAGGAGCTGCTCGATGAGCTGCTTGCCTTTGTCGCCGACGGCCAGCGCAGCGTGCTGCTCTCGAGCCACATTACGTCCGACCTCGATCGCGCTGCCGACCGCATCATTTGCATCGATAACGGCTCGATTGTGTTTGACCTGCCGCGCGAGGACATTACCGACCGCGCCGGCATCGCCCACTGTACCCAAGCGCAGGCCGCCGAGCTTATGGCTTGCGTCGAAGGCGCCCGTGCCGCCCACCACGCTTATAGCGTGGACGTGCTCGTGCCCAACCGTCGCGAAACGCTCGAGGCCTTCCCCGAGATTCCCTGCGATCGGGCAACCATTGACGATTATCTACGCCTCACGCTGAAAGGGGCTTCGAAATGAAACGCGCCTTTATGTCCGAGCTCGCCATCGTTCGCACGCTTGTCCCAAGCATAGCGGGCGTCGGCCTGTTCATATTCGTTGTGCTGACCCTCGCCAACACGTCAGGTGGCGACTCTGGCACAAGTGCCGGTGCCTGCGCGCTCAGCGCCATGTCACCCATCATGGTCATGAGCTCGCTGGCAGGCTTCGACAATCAAAACGGATGGGAGCGCTATAGGGCAACGCTGCCCCTCACGCGCAAAGACATTATTTGTGCCCGCTACCTGAGCATCGTTGTCTTCTCGGCCGTCATGACGTGCGCTGCCACGCTTTTGAGTATCGTCGCCATCCCGCTCTTCAACAGCGCGGGCATTCCTTCGACGGGACAGACGGTCTTTGAAATCGCAATCGCCTCGGCAGCATCGATGCTCATCTCCCTCATGATGGTGTTTTTGGCGCAGCCGCTGTTCTTTCGATTTGGACACATGGAGGCGCTGCGCCTATCCGTTGGCCTGTTTGCCCTGCTCGGATGCCTTGCCATGGCCACGTTGAGCTCCTCCAACCCCATCAGCAACTGGCTTATGTCGATTGCCGGGGCGAATCCCGATCCCACCGTCCTTGGCTGTCTGTGTGCAGGAACTGCAGTACTGGCGCTCGCACTATGTGTAATCAGCTGCGCTGTCAGCACCAAGGTTTATCGAGTACGCGATCTGTAATCGACGGCTAAAAAAGCTTAGGTGGTACCCCGCTTATTTTTTCAATGAAACGAGGCGGCATAGCGTCACCACCGCCCTTCACAGCAGGCCGTCTAGTTCTTGGCAACCAAAAAGACACCGTCAGCATATCGAAGGTGAATACTTTTCCGAGAAGTGAACGAGTAAAAACAGTGCCCTGTAGCATCGACATTTTTAAGGACTCAATTCCTGCGGTTTTTGTCTAAGAATCCTGCAGTTTTGTTCGAAAAAAGTGTGCATGTTCCAGGGGTCCAGATTTACTCGTTCACTTCGCGGAAAACCATTCACCTTCGATTCGAGCCTTAACCAAATGCCCTCTCGTACTATGGCCCCTGTCTCACCACAGCGATATCAAAGCTTCATGGCGGGACGGTATCATCGGACGAGCGCCGTAAATCTGGCGCGGTCGTTCTTTGGGGAGGCATTTCACCCGTGTCGTGGGTCGCAGCAGCATTTGTGTCGGCTTTCTTTGCCGGCGTCACATCAGTCCTGGCCAAATGCGGCATCAAGCAGACCGACTCCGATGTCGCGACGGCCATTCGCACCTGCGTGGTGCTCGTTTTCGCCTGGGCAATGGCGGACATTTCTGGATCCATTGGAACCATCGGCAGCATCGAACCCAGATCTTGGCTCTTTCTCGTCCTCTCGGGACTCGCTACCGGTGCTTCGTGGATCTGTTACTTTAAGGCGTTGGGCATCGGAGACGTCAATAAGGTCGTACCGGTCGACAAGATGAGCACCGTACTCGCTGCACTGATCGCCATCGTGCTTTTTGGCGAGACGAGCAACCTTGCGGTTAAGCTCGTGGGAACCGCTGTCATCACCCTCGGTACGTTTTTAATGATCGAGAAGAAGCAGTCTGCCGGACCCGAGCGGCAGCAAGACCGGACCTGGCTCGCTTACGCCCTCGGCGCCGCCGTGTTCGCGGCGCTCACGTCCATCCTTGCCAAGGTTGGCATCGAAGGCGTCGAGTCCAACCTGGCCACGGCAATCCGTACCTGTGTGGTACTGGTTATGGCATGGGCAATCGTGGCAGCTAAAGGCAAGATGGGCCAAGCCGTGCACGTAGACCGCTACGAACTCGTATTTCTCGCGGCATCGGGCATTGCGACTGGCGCATCGTGGCTGCTGTGCTACTACGCCATCGCCACAGGCCAGGTGAGCGTCGTGGTGCAGATCGACAAACTATCGATTGTCGTATCGGTACTATTTGCGCGCCTGGCATTCAACGAAAAACTCTCACGGCGCAGCGCCATCGGTCTCGCCTTCATCGTCCTGGGCACCGCCGCGCTCGCGATTTGGAAATAGCGCCGATGCCAAGCGAGATCTAGACGCTCGCAAATCCGTGACAAACGGCATATCCCGGCACGCCCGTGACGTTTTACAATATAAACGTCACGGGCCTCGGCTCAGTCTCGATCATCCAAGGGGATGTCTTTTTGGTCATTGTTCTTTAGGGAACGGTCAATCGCATAGAACCACGAAAACGGCCGTCCAACGGCCGTGGTTTGTTGCGCCGTTCCGCCTCCGTCATCTGCCATTTTTGCACCTGATAGGAAAGAACAATGCAAACCCAGGAATCTCAATCCTTCCCAAAAGCAACTAGCTTCGGCGCGACACTCGTACGCTCTAAGATTATGGGCCCCAATCCCCTCAAGCTCTGCGAAGAGCTGCTTCGCGATGTGCATATCCCCTGCGGCGTCCGCATTTGCGACCTTGGATCGGGCACCGGTATCACCAGCGCCCTACTCGCCCGCGAATACGGGTTTGACACCTACGCTGTCGATCTGTGGAGCGACCCCGTCGAAAACCGTGCGTTCTTCGATTCGCTCGGTATCTCGCGCGACACGATTCACCCTGTTAAGGCAGACGCCTCGCAGGGGCTGCCGTTTGAGCACGACTATTTTGATGCGGTCGTAAGTATCGACTCGTACAACTACTACGGCCGTGACCCACACTATCTGGGTGAGCGCCTACTCCCCTACGTAAAGCAAGGCGGGATGCTCTACTTAAGCATCCCCGGCATGGTTCGCGACTGCCACGACAACCTGCCCGTTTGCCTGCTCAAATCCTGGACACCCGAGCAGCTCGACTATATGCACGACATAGCCTGGTGGCGCGCCATGATCGAGCCGACCCCCGGCGTCGAGATTGTCTCGATGCAGCCTATGCTCTGCACGGACGAAGCATGGAAAGACTGGCTCGCCTGCGACAACGAGTACGCAGCAGGCGACCGCGCTGCCGTTGAAGCCGGCGCACTCGAATACCTCAACACCATCGCCATTGTGCTGAGGAAGCTCTAAACATTAGCCGCGCGAGGCCGTAAACAAATGGCCTCGCGCGGCTTCTTCAAAACGAGTTCTGAACAAACGCAAAGCGCAATATGCTACTTGCGCAGCGGCTTGGGCAGCGGAATGCCGGCGGCGATGGCTGCGGCGATGATCATGCAGACGATGCCCTTGAGCGGGAAGCACATGAGCAGCAGGCCCACGACCATAACGGGTTGGCGCATGACGGCGCCCATCGTCGATGCCGTGCAGACGGCGACGCAAAAGACCGGATCGGCGCCGGTGAGGATGGCAAGGCCATAGCCCAGGCTTACGCCCGAGAAGATAACCGGGAAGAAGTGACCGCCACGCCAGCCCATATTGATGAGGGCGGGGGTCAGCATAGCCTTGACAAGACCGGTCGCGATAAGCACGCCGGCGGGAATGGTCAGATAGGTTTCCATGAGCACATCGGCCTGGGTCTCGCCGGCAAACATGGTGTAGGGCAGGAGCGTGCCACAGATGGCGAGCGCCAGACCGGCCATCATGGCCTTGACGACAGGACGCTCCCCTATTGCACGGGACAGCGCCTCGCTTGCATGCTCGGAGACAAAGTACAGCCAACCACAAACGGTGCCGAGCAACGCCAGCGGAATGAGCCAGGCAAGCTCCAGGTTGCCCACCTCGGCGGACTCGAACCTGGGCATGCCAATGCCGCCGCCCACGAGCTGGCCAAGCAACAGGTAAGTGCCCAGACCGCCGGCAATCGCAATGCCATAGACCACGGTCTTTTGCGCCTTGGGCAGCTTGATGGTGATCTCGTCGGACGCGGACTCATCGTCGGCATCTTCGCCCTGGCCGTCGGCGCTACCGGCGAGCGGCGCCACAAAGCCAAAGACAGGCGCGGTAAAGAGCGCCGTCAGGGCAGCCTGGGTACCTAGCAGCGTGAGCTCCCTAAACTCGGCGCCAAAGCGACGCATGCGGTCGCCGACCCAGCTGCACAGGCCCGCGATAACGCCGGTCAGGCCGGCCTCCGGTCCAATACTTCCGCCAAACAGCAGCGGCAGCAATGCCGCAAGCGAAAGCTTGCCCAGATTGTCGTACGGGTAGCGCCCATCTTGCTTGACCTTAGCCATCACCTGATTGAGGTTATCGGTCTTGGTGTCTGTCATCTTTTCGTACAGACCGATTAACAGGCCACCCAGCAGGCAGACAAAAAACGGGTACGGCAGAAAGCCAAACGGGCCGCTGGCGAGCTCGGGCGAAGCGACGCCCAGTGCGTGCGGAATCTCGGTCCATAGATAGTCGATGCCGTGCTCCATCACAAAAAAGAACAGCCAGACCGCGGCACCTGCGAACGCACCGGTCACGGCAACGCTAACTAAAAACAGCGCGCGGTTTGTAGGTTTAGCGAGCTTATCCATCGGGTCCTCCCGCGGTCAAAGTCGACATAGATACGTTTTATTGTAGAACGAGTGTGGCCCAGACAAGCCAACCGTCTGCGCTGCAAACGGAGCCACCGGGGACCACAGCGGGACAGGCTCAAGGCTTATCCGTTGATAATTGATGCGATTTCGTACAGATCCTCGGCAAAGTAAATGCCTTGCTGGCGCCGTGGGCTTGATAGGCCCTTATCAATCATGTGTCCGAGCAGCGCCTTGAGGTCGTTGTAGTAACCGTCCAGGTTATACAGGATGCACGGAGCACTCAGGTGCCCCAACGACACCGCGGACATAACCTCGGCAATCTCCTCGAGCGTGCCCGTCCCACCGGGAAAGGCAATGAACGCATCGCCGAGCTCGATCATCTTTGCCTTACGCTCCGCCATATCGCTCGTCACGATGAGGTCGTCGATACCGTCATGTTGAAACTCGGCCTCGATAAAAAAGCTCGGCTCCACACCCGTCACGTGCCCGCCGGCATTAAGCACGCTATCGGCGAGCGCGCCCATCAGGCCCGATTTGGATCCGCCGTACACGAGCGCGTGCCCGTTGGCGCCAATCCAGTTGCCCAGCTCCTGCACCGCAGGCAGAAACGCCGGGTCATTGCCGATACTGGCACCCAGATACACGGTGATATTCAAATTCAGTCCCCCTCATGGTGACGCGCGGCGCCCGTTTTAGCGCTGGCGCCGGCGATATTCGCGCACGCGGCGCGACAGATCGGCGAGCTCGTCACGATCGAGCTCTTCCAAATGCTCAAGATCATCCATAAAGCGCGCCATAGTGTCCTTTTGATGCATCTTGATGAGCATATTGCAGTAGCTCACCGCCACGCCCGTGAGCATGGCAATGTAAAAAATGCTGATAACGCTCAGGACGACCGTGATGACACGGGCGACCGGCGTTTCGGCCGGAATGTCGCCAAAGCCGATCGTCGATACGGTCTCAAAGCTAAACCAAAGGCCGTCGCCAAACGTAAGAGTTGTTGGCTCAGAGAGCCAAACAGCCATTGAACACAGAAGATAAAAGACGAGAAAAAGGCCCGTGATGCGCACGAAACCGGCTTGACGCAACACATCGGCCAGCGTCCTCAGCTTTTTCATCGAGACCCCCTTTTTCAGGACAAGCAATCGCTTTTGGTCGGTATTGTCCCACGCCTCCCCCGCAAACGGAACCAGCCATCGAGAATGCCCCTAGACGACGAGTTGTGAGGGACAATCCTTCCACAACAAAAAGTGCGTTTCAATCTGCGACAAATAGGATGTTCCCGTCGGCCTCGCAGCCTGAACTAGTATCTTGATATAGACATGCCACCCACCGCCGTGCACGCAGCACGCGGAAAGAAAGGAAACCCACGATGTTTAGACCTCTTCGTAGAAAGAAGCGTGCTATCACCGATCAAGAGGCACGAGAGCTGCTTGTTAATTGCAAACGCGGCATTTTTGCCGTCAACGGAGACGACGGCTATCCTTACGCCATTCCCGTTAACTACTACTTTGACCCCGAGCACGACAAAATTTACTTTCATGGAGCCAAGGCGGGGCATAAGGTCGATGCACTCAAACGCAGCGACAAAGTCTGCTTTACCGTCTATGGCAACGATTGGTACAAAGACGACGACTGGGCACCCTATGTTCAGAGCACTGTGGTTTTTGGCCGTTGCCGCCTCGTGAACGATGACCCGGCGTTTGTCGAAGACAAAGTCCGACAGTTTGCCCTCAAGTACTATCCTTCTGCCGAAGAGGTCGAAGAGGAGATCAAGCAAAGTATCAGGGGCGTCCAGCTGTATGAAATTACGGTTGAACACCTTTGCGGCAAGCAAATTCAAGAAAAGTAGCAAACGTGGAAAACGCGCTCGCAACCCTCTGCGCCCTATGCGCCCACGCACGTTGACGACGCGGGCGCAAGCCGCAGTACCCGAATCGTGCGACCCCTATACCCCAAAAACGTAGCGGTCTAGGCGGTCGCACGCTTCCCTTACGCGCGAAAGCGGCAGCGCCAGATTCACGCGAATGTGGCAGGGGCCATGGAACGGACGTCCATCCTGATACCCCACGCCCACGCGTGCCCCCTCGTCGAGCAACCACTGAATATCACGGCCATGCTCGCGGCACCACTCGGTGCAGTCCAGAAACACCATGTACGTGCCCTGCGGACGCGAATAGGACACGCCCTCAAAATGCTCGTCCACGTAATCGCAGAAGTACTCGATATTGTCGGCAAGCACCTGGTTGAGTTCGTCCACCCACTCGTAGCCCTGCGGTTGGTAGGCACCGATAAGCGCATGCATCGAAAGGACATTCATCTCGTTGTAATGGGTCTTGTTAGACACAGCGCACATGCGGTCGCGCAGCGTCTCGTTGTAGACAATGTGGTAGCTGCCGACCAGACCCGCCAGGTTAAACGTCTTGCTCGGCGCATAGAGGGCAACCGTGCGCATGCGGGCATCCTCGCTCACCGACTGCGTCGGGATGTGCTTGTGTCCCGGCAGAATGATATCGGACCAAATCTCGTCCGAGATCACCACGCAATCGTGCTTGCGATAAATGTCCATGGCGCGCTCGATCTCGTCGCGCTCCCATACGCGGCCGCAGGGATTGTGCGGCGAGCAGAACACTGCGGCATGGATGTGGTTTTGGGCGAGTTTGCGCTCCATGTCCTCAAAGTCCATGCGCCACACGCTCTGGTCGTCGAGCTGAAGCGGGCTGTGGACAATGCGATAGCCCGCGGCCTCGATGGACTTGGTGAAGCCGATGTAGGTGGGGCTGTGGACCAACACCGCATCGCCCGGCTGGACATACGCGCGCAGTGTCGACACGACACCGCCCAGCACGCCGTTTTCGTAGCCGATATGCTCAGGCGCCAGGCCCTCGACGCCATTACGGCGGCTCTGCCATTCGATGATGCGGTCGAAGTACTCGGAACGCGGATTGAAGTAACCAAACATGGGGTGCTGGGCGCGCTGAATGATGTGCTCCTGGACTGTAGGCACCGTGGCGAAGTTCATGTCCGCCACCCACATGGGAATGCGGTCGAAGCCCTCGTCGGGTGCGTTCGGAGCCATACCGGGGATCTCACCCCAAGAGTCAACGGCGATGGAGTCCATGCCGTGGCGGTCGATGATTGAAGTGAAGTCGTATTTCATGCTGAGCCCCCGTGCAGAGCGGAATGATTCGGTAGGCGTTATTGTCCACCAGCGTAGGCGATTTTGGCATGGGGTTTGGCGCTTAATTTGACGGATGCGGACGAATGGCTGACTAGTCTCGCGCGTCGTTGATGGCGGTTACCGTCAACCTGGCCCCGTCAATCGTAAACGATATGTCGAGTCCGGCGTAAGCCAAGTGGTAAACGCGGTTTGGCTCGTGCTTGCTGCCCGCGCGGCGCGGATCTTGGCGAAGAACCTCGACCAGACCGGGGAGCTTTGCGGGCGGGACCATGTCTTGAAGCGCTTGCGGGAACTTAACATCGAGCTCTTGCCACGGAGCACCCTCAATCCAGCCGCCGGTCGCATCCGGGTGGCAGTCCGCAAACGGGATGTAGGGCTTAATGTCGTAGATGGGCGTGCCGTCACGCAGGTCGGCCCCCAGTACATGGATGATGGGGCCGTCGTCGGTGCGCTCAACGCGGCTGAGCTTGACGCAGGTAAGACCGATGGGATTGGGGCGAAACGGACTCCGCGTGGCAAACACGCCCACGCGTTCGGCTCCGCCCAGACGCGGCGGGCGCACAGTCTTCGACCACTTGACGTTGGTGCCGGACCTGTCCTGCGTCTTGGCATCGGCAGCTATATCCTTAGCCGTGCCGCCGGGCGTTCCGTTTTCGAAGCGCCACAGCAGCCATAGGTGAGAGAAGGAGTCCAGACCCTCAACTGCTGCGTTGGAGGCAAATTCCGGCTCAAAGACGATGCGTCCCTGCAGGTGGGGCGCCAAAAAGCTGTTGCGCGGAATACCGAACTTCTGCGGCAGGTCGGTATGTATGTAAGCGATTGGCCTCATTATACCCCCGGTTACAATTTATTCCGACATAAGAGCAGGTCGACGCAGTCCTTTGACTTGCACATGATACCAACTTGCACTTAAACAATCACCGAAAAGACGAACGTTGCACAACCCATTTTCCGCTAATGCGCATGTAGACCGCTCAACAAGTCGAAGGAAATGCTTCACCGCGGTCATAGTTGTTTTACCAAAACTTGCAGACATTCTTTAAGGTTGGGTATAGAATTAGGTTATGTCTAGGGGGGGTACATCGCAGAGCCGCCCATAACCACGCATTTCATAACCGAACCTTACAGGGGGGGGAACACAAGTGAAGCACAGCCATATCAGATTTGTTGCTTTAGCGGTGGCCTTCGTTGCCGCCGTCGTCCTCGCGCTGCCGGCGACCGCATTGGCCGGCCAGGCCGGTCAGTTCACGGCCTCCGCACCACAGTCCGTTTCCTATAACGGCCAGGAGCACCACTTCAAGAGCACCGTCAAGAACGAGAAGGGCGAGGAGCTCGTTGAGGGCGAGGACTTCGTCCGCCAGTACTACTACACAGACCAGCGCAGCTGGAATCCCTCGAGCGAGACCGAGTGGAAGAATTCCGACAAAGGAATGACTGCCGCCGGCTTCGTGTGGGAGAACATTCACGGCATCGGCGAGTACAAGGACTACGCCGACAACTCAATTCGCCACAGCGTCTGGACGCAGTATCAGCTCAAAGTCCCGAACGTGACCATGCAGGAGGGCGAGGAAAAGCCCTCCCTCGCCGCCGACCTCAACGTGCTGAGCGGCAACCCCAACAACCCCCTCAACCTTTCCGACTTCATCCTCAGCTGCGATGCCGCCGAGAAGGCCAACTACGCGCCCGGTGAGTACGACATCACCGTCGCGACCGACCCTGAGAAGATTCCTGCGCCCTACACCAGCAACACCGCCAAAAACCGCACGGGCATCGGCAGCTTCGACTACGAGGGCTACCACTACTATCAGCTCGTCGGCGACGATACCAGCGGCTTTGTTCAGGTCCAAGTCGTCCCCGGCACGCTCACCATCACCCCCGCTTACACCCAAGTAAACGTAACTGTCGCTTGGAAGGACTCCTCCAACAAGGACGGTATCCGCCCGAGCGCCGAGGACTTCGCCAAGTACCTCACGCTCACCGCTGACGGCGAGCCCACTGACGCGCAGGCCGTCATTGTGGAGAACGGCGACACCTACAACGTCGTCTTCGACAACGTCCGCAAGTACGCCTATGACGAGAACGGTGTCCGCCACGAGATCGCCTACCAGGTGACCCAGGCGAACATCGACGGCTACACCACGGACAACGCGACCGTTGGCAACGAGGGAACAATCACGAACACCCACGAGATTGCTGCCGCCCCCGCCGAGAAGCCCTCGACCGAGAAGCCCGCTGCAAAGAAGACCTCTCGCAAGGCTCTTCCCCAGACCGGCGACCAGAGCGCGAACGCCCTCGCCATCGTCGCACTCGGCGCGACCGCCCTCGGCGCCGCCGTTGTCATGAAGAAGCGCAACGAGCTCTAGGCCGCGCTCTTCTTGCCATTGAATGGAGCCCCGTCGGATATTCCGGCGGGGCTTTTCGTTATGCGCAACCAACGATTGCTTGGCAGCCCGCGTACCCGCGGCCATACTTTAACCAGCGAACAAACCCGCAGGAAGGAGTCGTCATGGCATTTGCAGACAAGCTCGTCGCCATCCGCCGCGCGCACAATCTCACGCAGGAAGGCCTCGCCGCCAAGCTCTTCGTCACACGCCAAGCCGTCAGCCGTTGGGAACGCGGCGAAGTCACCCCGGGCATCGACATGATGAAGCTCATTGCCGCCGTAACCGGAGAACCGCTGTCCCACCTGCTCGAAATGCCCGAGCACTATTGCCAGAGCTGCGGCATGATACTCACACCCGACGACTGCGGCACCGATGCTGTGGGCGCCATGACCGACCATTACTGCAAGTGGTGCTACGACCACGGCAAGTACACCTACGACACCACCATGGAGGCGATGATCGAGGATTGTGCCCCGCGGCTGGCGCAAAACACCGGCATGTCGCTCGACGAAGCCGTCTCGCTCATGGGCGCCGTCCTGCCGCAACTGGAGCGCTGGCGCTCCGTGCAAGAAAACGAGGAGCGCTACGGTGCCGAGGCGCGGGCGCGCTATGGCGACGAGGCGATCGACGCAGCAAACGAAGCACTGCTGGACATGGACCCCGAGACATGGAACGACATGAAGGAACTTGAACGCGCTATTCTGGGTCAGCTTTCGATTGCCATGGGCGACGGCGATGCGGATGGAAGCGAGGCCCGCAAACTTGTCGCGATGCACCGTCGATGGATTGGCCTTAACTGGGGGCACAAGCCCCAAGACGAAGCATACCTGGGCCTCGCCCACGGCTATCTTGCTGACCAGCGCTTTATCGACTACTACGACAAGCCCTGCGGCACCGGAGCCACGGCGTTTCTGGTACAGGCCATCGAGTCGTCGTCAGCTCATGCATAGACCGCGGCGGCTTTGGGTATTTCAATCAAAACCTCAACCGATTGGAGACTTATGGCTACTAATCATGAGCTCACGCTGTACGTTATGACCGGCTGCCCGTATTGCATGAAGGTCAAGCGTTTCCTTGCCGATAACGGTGTGACCATCCCTGAGCGCAACATCTCGACCGACCCCGATGCCGAGCAGACGCTCATCGCCGTCGGCGGAAAACGCCAGGTTCCCTGTCTGTTCATCGACGGCAAACCACTCTACGAATCGAGCGACATCATCGCATGGGTACAGGAGAACCTGCTCTAGCGTGCGCATCCCGTCCGTCCAAGGCCCCAACCCATACGGCCAAACATGTACGCCAGTATCCAAAGTCGACACTTTTCGACATCTTTGGATGCTGGCGTACAGCTTTTTGCATGGGCCCGGCACAGGTGATCCGTTTTCTCCGCCCCGAGGGTCAAACGAAAGGGCGTGGGTGGCTCGCTCTAGCCACCCACGCCCTAAATTGAACAAATGCGCTTAGCGATGTAGCTCACCGTAAGCGTGACCTGCCAACCATCAACTACCTATTGGAATTGGCCCTGCGACGAATCGCCTCACCAAAGCCGAGCACCGCAGTGCCAACACCGGCGAGGGCGGCAGTCATCACGGCGCTGCTTTTATCACCGGTCGAAGGGAGTGACTTGGTGCTCTTGGTGCTCTTGGTCTTCTTGGCAATCTCCGTCTTGGGTTTTTCACTCGGCTGAACGGGCTTCTTCGTCCACTTGCCGTAGAGCGTCATCGAACCCGTCAGCGAATCGCCGTCGTTCCACAGGACCGTGCAGCCCTCGTCGGTATACCAACCATCGAACGTCCAACCATCGACAGCCTTCTGCTCCTTGGCGGCATACGCAGAGCCAACCTCAAGGCCCTCATCGGCATCGGGCAACTTTGCCTTCTCGGGGGCTTCGCCGACATACTGGTAGCTGACGCTTACGAGGCCGTGGGCAGCCTTGAATGCAACAGGGGCTTCTTTTGCCTCGTAAGTACCAGGTTGAGCAGCCTCTACATATTTGGCCTCGCCATGGGCGGACCAGCGAGAGTCCTTCCCGTCAACATACCAGCCGTCAATCGTGTGGTCGCAGTCATCAAGGATCCAGCCAGTGCCAACATTGCCAAAATCAGTGTCGCCAGCACTGGTGCTGTAGATGTCATCGCCGGCGTTCGCGGCGTGGTTGTTGTAGATAACAACCGACGAGTCGAGCCTCATAGTGCCCACGTTATAGACGCCGCCGCCCATGTCGGCACCAATGCCGTCCTTGTTGCAGGCGCCAGTGCCGTTATTGGTAATGGTCGCAGAGCCAATGGTCAGGTTGCAAACATCTTGCTCAGTGTAGATACCAGAGCCCGCATTATTTTTGATGGTGACGTTTGCGCCCTTCTCAATCACGCTTGTGTATTGTTTGTTGCCCTGGAAGAAAATGCCGCCGTTCTTCGCGGCGGGTCCCTTTGTACCGTTGCCCTCGACGTCAACCAGGCAAGAAGAATCAACGTTAAGCACGCGAGTCCAGATGCCACTGTACCCGTTGTCATTCGCATAGAGCTTCGAGCCCTTGCTCATGTCGATGCGCCAAGCGGAAATACCCCAGGTGCCGCTGTTATCGAACGTGACTTCGGAGCCGTTCTTGATGGTGTAGTACGTGCCGTTCGAGCCGTTGCCCTTGCTGTTAAGAACCTTGACCGTCGACGAATCGATAGTGGCATAGAACGTGCCCGTAAAGCCAGAGCGGTTGTGGTCGGAGATATAGGTGGAACCACCTTCAATATTCACGTTGTAGCCACCGTCACCACCATCCCACTCAAGAGCGTCCTGGCTGTAGTTCTTAATGGTGAGATTAGAGCCATTCTTCAAGTTTAGCTTGTTGTTGCTGCAGAAATAGATGGCATGCACATTGCTGGCGGTACCGGTACCGTCCATGGTAAGCGTAGCGCCATCGAGCGTGAGCGAGGCATCCTTGCTCGCGCACACAGACATCCAATTCCACTCGGCGGTATACGGAGTGGAGCCGATGCCGGTCATGGTCACGTTGACGTTCTTGAACGTCAGAGCCTTACCCCAAAGGGCAATGCCCTTCTTCTGGGTGAACTTCAGCGCGTGGCCATTGCCGTCGATGGTGAGGTCCTTGTGCAAATCAAGGCCCGAAGTCTCGGCATCGCCAAGGAGCTTGATGGTCGCGCCGTTCGTGTTTTTGGCAGCAGCGAGCGCTTCATCAAAGGTCGCGTACGGGGTCCCATTAAACTCTGCGACAGAAGCACCGTTCCTTGCGCCCGCAGAAGCACTTGCGTCAACAGGAGCCGAGGAGGGAGCGGTCGCAGCAGATTCGGCAGAAGAGGCGACAGGCGTGCCAGATTCGTTCGCAGACGCGGCATCGACTTGGGGCTTGGCAACCGTGCTCACCGAAGACGCCTCAACGGCAGGCTCGGAAACAGAAGCAAAACCGCCATCCGCAAAAGCCTGAGGCGCAAGAAAGCAGAGGGATGTCATAAGCCCTGCTGTTACCGCAAGAACGGCATGGGAGCGTTTTTTCATGGAATGCCTTTCCTTTCGTATCGAGCCCGGCAGAATGCCGGCACAACTATCTTACATCGCTATTCTTATGGCTTAAGCGAAATACGCTTCAGGTTTATAGCTCAAGTATTATCACATTGTAAATATTTTAAATAGTCATAGCATCATCACATTTTGGCAAGTTTCTTGCACAACTTTTGGTGCCAGTCCCAAGCCTCTGGGAGTTGGCACCAACAAGACGATTTGCTTCCTTCGTCCCCCTACAGATCAGTTATCCGTGGAAACGAGCGGTAGGCGCGAGCGGCTGCTCGCGGAAAACGCGGTCGACGGCGGCGCGGTATTCGTCGACCTTTTTAGTCTTGCGTACGAGTTTGTGAACGGTAGCAGGATCGGCGAAGGCGCATTTAGCGTAGAACCACCACTCCTTCATGCGAAAGACCGCGTTGCCGCCAATCTCTTCTGCATATGCCGCAAACAGCGTGTCGTGGAAGCGCTGCAGTTCGGCTGCCGTGGCAGCAGGACCGCCCTTGACCATGCGAGCCAGCGCGGGGTTCGCAAGCAAGCCACGCCCCAGCATCACATGGCGTGTACCGGGATAGGCCTCCACCAGCGCCTCCATGTCCTCAAGATCAAAAATATCGCCGTTGTATGCCACCGGAAACGGCGCCAGCTCCAGCGTCTCGCCATAAAACTCTTTGCGCGGCGAGCCCGTATAGCGATCCTTCTGTATGCGCGGATGCACGATCAGTTCTGCCAGCGGCATGCGACAGTACAGATCGAGCACGCGCTCGTATTCGTCGTCGCTCTCCAGCCCCAGCCTGGTTTTTACCGATACCGGCAACGGCGAGCGCTCGCACACATCACGCAAGAACACCTCGAGCTCATCGAGGTTGCGCAAAAAGCCCGATCCTTTGCCCTTGGCAACAACCGTCCCCGAGGGGCAGCCAAGGTTGAGATTGACCTCGCGGTAGCCCATGTCGGCGAGCACCTGCGCCGCCCACACAAACTCGTCCGCGTTCTTAGACATCAGCTGAGGCACTACGTTGAGCCCCTGGTTGTTGGCAGGATCGATCTCCTTAAACGCCTTGCCGCCAAAGCGGTTTCCCACCCGCGGCGGCGGCAAAAACGGCGTGTAATAGCAATCGAGCGCGCCAAAGCACTCCGCATGCACGCGACGGAACACATGCCCGGTAATCCCCTCCATGGGGGCCAACGATAGAATCATCAACATCTACTCTCAAATCAATGCGGCAAAGGAACCGCCCCTTTGTCACATGCATTATGCCTTGTCCCCGAGGCGGCCCACAAGGCGGAGGCGGTTGCTTGACACCAACCAGCCCTCCGACCATCCCTGTGCAACGAAGGTGAATGGCGCCCACAAACAGCAAGCAGGGCCGCCCCACAGCAGCTCCCTCACTCGCCACTTTTTCCTTGTCCAAAAGAGGACGTTCGCGATCAAGCGATCACCAACAGCAAGCTGTTGACCGCCATGTCTGAACAACAGACACCCTCCGCTCATCTATACTCAAGAGTGTGTGCGCATCGCCCTCGAAAAACGATGAGAGTCGAGGCCCCATGCAGCTGCTCACCGAGCAAGAAAAGAAACGCATCCAGCGGTACTGCACATACCCCAAAATCGCAGCGACCGCACTCGTCATGTCGTTCGTAGCATGTCTGTTGATGTTGCCGCTCCAAATGATCAACGATGTCGCGTTCCACCAAAAGGAATTCCAATCCGCGGGCATATATACCGCCATTGCACTCACCGCAATCGAACTCGTCATCTTTTGCTATTGCGCTCTTGCGCCGCGCTTTGGAATGCAGGGCAAACAGTGGAAGGAGCTGCAGAGCAGGCTTGCGGTAGCCCAAACCAACAAAGACCGCTCCGCGGAGGTCGCCGGCGTGCTCGCCGCGCAAGATGCCTTGGAGCCCGCGTGCAAACGCGTCGCGGCAGACGACCCATACGAGTCGTATCACGACTACGGCTACCGCATTACCGGCTATCTGCTTGATAATGACCTTGGCGCTCAAGCAGCCTATGTCTACCTTTCTTTCGATGCAGATGGCATGCTCACGGACGTCGATTACACCAGTCAGATCGACCCCGAGGCAAGCCTTGCAGACAACCTCGCCTGCAGCGAGCAGGATATCGCGACACTCTGCGCCCCGCTCAACGGGTTAGACATTTCCGTTGCCACACCGGGCCTCCTCACGCCATGCAGCCTGTCGGATGAATTTAAACAGGCATTTTTAGCCGGATCCCTATATGAAGAAATCAGCATCAAGACGGAGGACGAATCTATCAAGTCGTACTACACCTTTGACACCGAGCCCAAAGAAGAGTTCGACAAGTACACCCATCCGGAAATTAGCCTCATGCTCTCCGCAAAGGAGGACTAGCAACTTACGCTCTAATTGACGCTCGCAAACGCCGTCTATATCTCAAGGTCTAATACTTTTCCCGAGAAGTGAACGGCTATATTTGGACCCCCGAAGCATCGACATTTTTAGACGCCAAACCCGCAGGATTTGGCTGGCAAAACCGCAGGAAACCGCCTTCAATAAGTGTCGATGCTTCGGGGGTCCATTTTGACTCGTTCACTTCTCGGGAAAAGTATTAGACCTCGATTTACATGTCACTCAATGTGACAAAGGGACAGTCCCTTTGTCACATTATTCGGAGCGCAGGGCTTCCACGGGGTCTTTCTTGGATGCACTGCGGGCCGGCAGCAGGCCGGCAACGACCGTCAGCAGCACCGAAATTGCAATGAGCGCCAGCGCATCCTGCACGGGCAAGCTCATCAGATTGGGTACCTGTTTGGCAGCAAGCGCCCAGGCATTAACCGGAAAACTCACGGCCACCACAACGACAATGGCAAAGACGCCGGCAATGAGGCCCTCGATAAAGGTCTCGGCGTTGAACACGTTTGCCACGTTGCGCTTCGACGCACCGATCGCGCGTAGGATGCCAATCTCCTTTTTGCGCTCCAGCACGCTGATGTAGGTGATGATGCCGATCATGATGGAGCTCACGACCAGGCTGATGCTCACGAACGCGATGAGCACCAAGCTGATGGTATTCACGATATCAGTCACCGAGCCCATGATGATGCCCATGTAGTCGGTGTACGAGATTGCCTGCTCGTCGTGGCCGGCGGCTTTGACCTGCTTGTTGTACGCATCGATATGGTCGAGTACGCGCTCCTTGGCCTCAAAGTCGCGCGGGAAAATCTTGACCGAGATGGGATCCGCTTCATCCGCGTAGCCCAACGTGGTCAGATTGTTGTCGTAGGTGAGCTTCGACGCCTTGGCATAGCTCATCATGAGCGAGCTCAGGTCCTCGGCGTCCATGTTGAAGTGGATGGCACGAGCAAAGGCGCTCGCATCCACGCGCATGGCGCTCGCCAGGTTGGCAAAACTCGAAGATATCTGCGTCACCATCTGGTCCATGAGCCCTGCCGCGCCGGCCTTGAGCTGGGTCGACACGGTCGTTGCCACCTGCTCGCTGATCGCCTTCATCACCTGATCCATAGCCTGCTGCAGATACGGAGCCAACTGATTTTGGACATAGTCGGTCATCGCCTGTTGCAGGCGCTCGGCCAGGGCATCGCCGCCGAGCGCCTTGAGCTGCGCCAGGCACTGCTGCGCCACAACATCGTTCTCGAGATACGCCGAGAATGCGGCAGCAAGCTTTGACGCGTCTTTGAGATCTTCGGGTGACAGCGCCCTAAACTGATCAGACTGCAAAAAGCCCTCAAATAGTTGGTTGGCAAGCGTTCCCACCTGTTGCATTTGCTCGGGCGTGAGCTCCAGACCGTCAAAGATGCCCGAAAAATCGGGGGTCGGCGCTTTGGCCATGATGTCGCTTAAGTCGATGTCTTTGCCAACGCCCGAAAGATCAATATCCAGGCCCGACAAATCGATGCCCGAAAGATCCATGCCACCGGCAGAACCCGAGAGTGCAGACGCATCGAACGAGAACGCGCTCTTGAGCGCTGCCTCGTCCACGCTGAACATACTGCCCAGATCCACGCCTTGCCTGGCCTCGCCTTGCAGTTCGTCGAAGGTTTTGCCCGTAAAGACATCCGTCTCGGGGTGGGCAAGTTGCTCTTGCACGATCTGCGAATTGGCGGCGCGCTCCATAAGCTGGCGAGTCAACGCATGCGTATAGGCAATGCCCGGAGATAACGCGCTCGCATTGGCCGTCTCGTTAGGTCGCACCACGCCCACAATGTGCACGTCAATACCGTCGGCAACCTTGGCCGTCATAAAGTCGGCGTCGCCAGACATGTCAGTCCACATGCCGGTCTCTTCGTTTTTGCGATAAGCATCGGCCGGCGACAACACCTTAAACGTCGTGGACAGCGCATCGTCGTAAGTAAAGTCGGCGCCGCTCTCAGGCGTCTCAATCTTACCGTCGGCGGCCATGGCACTGTTCACCAGGTCGTTGAGCTCATCGATATCCAGCGCACCGATGCTGTAAAGCGTATAGTCGCCCACCGTTCCACGGCTCGAAAGCACCATTACGGCTTCGTGAGCAGACGTAGGCCAATGGCCGGCGACGACATCGTACTGGCTGTCGAGCAGACTCTGATCGTCGATCATCTCGTTAAAGACCGAGGTTCCCATGGAGTCCATGCTCACCGTTGCCGCCGAGCTCGCACCACCGCTCATGGCCTCGGTCATAGCGTTGGGCACCAGCCGGACAGGCTTCTCATCGCCCTTGCCGGCACGATAGACAACCGGCGTCACGCCGTAACCGTACTGGATGGCGTTGACCTCTTTGTCGATACCGTCGCCGCCGCCGTCAAGCCATGCCTTAAAGCTCGTCATATCGTTGGACTTAACACTTGCGAACATATCCTTTACGGCCGTGACCACGGGAATCTTTTTGGTTCCCTGAGCCTTACCGTCGGTGCCGTCGTCGGACGAACCCTCGTTCTTGGACGTATCGTCATCCGTGGCCCCCTGTTCGCCCATCATGGACGACAGGTCGTAATCCTGCTTGGAAATGGTAAGCGGGTAGCTCGAAAGCGTATCCTCCTCGACCTTTTTGATGTAGCCGTTTACGCCATTGGACAGCGCCAAAATCGCCGCGATGCCAATAATGCCAATCGAGCCCGCAAAGGCCGTCATGGCCGTACGGCCCTTCTTGGTCATAAGGTTTCGGGCAGAAAGCCCCAGCGCCGTCACAAAGCTCATCGAGGTTTTGCGCGTAGGCTTGGCCTCGCGGCGCGTGGCGTCAGCGACATCGAAAGGATCAGAATCGTCGGTAATCTTGCCGTCCGCCAGGTTGACGATGCGCGTGGCGTACTCGTACGCCAGATCGGGATTATGCGTGACCATGATAACCAGACGGTCGCGCGCGACGTCCTTGAGCAAGTCCATGACCTGCACGGACGTTGTGGAATCCAAGGCGCCGGTCGGCTCGTCTGCCAGCACAATCTCGGGATCATTAATCAGGGCGCGGGCGATGGCCACGCGCTGCATCTGTCCACCCGAAAGCTGACTCGGGCGCTTGTTCACGTGCTCGCCCAGACCAACGGCCTCGAGCGCCTTGCGCGCACGCTGGCGGCGCTCGGCGTGCCCCACGCCCGTGAGCGCAAGCGCCAGCTCCACGTTTTCCAAAATGGTCTGATGTGGAATGAGGTTATAGCTTTGGAACACAAAGCCGATGCGGTTGTTGCGATAGGCATCCCAATCGCGATCGTGAAAGTCCTTGGTCGAAATACCGTCGATCAGCAGGTCACCCGAGTCAAAGTGGTCGAGTCCGCCGATAACGTTGAGCATCGTGGTCTTACCCGAACCCGAGGGCCCCAGAATGGCCACGAACTCGTTATCCCGAAAAGACAGGCTCACGCTGTCGAGCGCCACCTGCGTAAACGACTGCGTAACATACCTTTTGCAAATTCCTTTGAGCTCCAGCATGGACGGCAACCTCTCCTGCGCAGGCACCTTGCCCGCTCTCCCCCGCCGTTCGTATTCGACGCGTTTGTCCTACTCTATCCCCATTTTTTACCGGCGCAAGTGAGGAATGTAACGAAGCGCGCCAAAAAACGAGCAGGACGGCACATCGCGTGACGTACCATCCCGCGCATACCGCCGATAATGTGACAAAGGAACTGTCACTTTGTCACATTAGTCAATTGTGAGTGCATCCCCTGGAGCGATATCCGAAACCTCGCTGCCCAGCGCCAGCACGCCGTGCCAGCCTTCCTGTAAGCCACCTTTCTCGAGGATAAGATCCGAGCTGTCGATCGTACTGACGGCGGGCAGTGGTTTGCCAAGAATCGCGTTGGAAACATCCACCACTTCAAGAGTCCCGTGGCGGCGCGGTTGATGAGAACCTTTGCCGAATGGCGCAAGCCGCCGTGATAATCAAAAAGATGTCCACACGGATTGATATGCTCGCCGATAAAGAGCAGCCATGCCGCAATCTTCTCCGCGGCAACAATACGGAAGGCGACCATGAACGATTGCGGCCAAACAGGCACGCCTAAGGACAGCGCCAGTGCGAAGGATTATAAAAGTGCCCTCGATTACATGCTGTCCGGGCTGAATACCTATGTACGAGACACCGATCTTTCACCTCAGGTCGCCGCGCTCTACAAGCCCGGCACAATCTTTCGCAGCAAGAACCCCGCTGACATATCGTCCCACATTGGCGGCATGAGCACATCGCATCGTCTTCTCATCCTGTTGAACCGCATCATCGATCTAACCGAATTGGAGCAAGACGCCGATCGAGGACACTGTGCGACCCCGTCGGAGTCTCGTTTTTTAGTGCTCGATGCGTACGAATACCACGGAAAGACACAAATTACGCTGCTGCATCTTTTGGACGACGAACGCTGGCGTTACTTTATCGATGCGGTGCCGGCAGCACCCGAACTTGAAATTGATGCCATACGCATCAATTTCAGTGCCGTATGCGAACAGCAGCCCATCAGCGATTTAGCATCCGAAGAATGGCTCGATTGTTGCTCAGACCCCATCGGCGTAAACCCCCAGGGAGAACTGTATTCACCCGAGCCTAAGCCTGCGGAGGCACTTTGACCCGTCTTTGTGGGTGAGCTTGAAAAGCGGTAAGCGCTCTGACCTGCCGTACAGCGAAATGGAAATTCCGCGGTCTCCATCACTTGATACGATACAAAACAGTAGACAATCCGAAAGGAGCAAACGATGGACCTTAATCCCAACAACGCATATGGAGTCGAAAAGGAAGACGTTGCGCGCATGGCAGAACTTGCCGGCATGGAGTTTGTCGACCATGGCGAGGACGAATACAACGAGGGTTTTCCTTCCGAAGATCTTATCTATGGGCCCGAGCAGGAAAAAGACCTCCTCGCCGAGATGGCAAACGTTGCATTCTCCACGCCTGGCGATGATTATGCCCAGTATATCTGCGAAAACAGAGAGCGCATCTACCGTGCGGCCCGTATGTCTTCAGCAGTTAGGGAAATGCTCGTCTTGGGCTACAGGCTGGGAGTTTCGTCCGGCAGCGGAGCCTGTATGAACGATTTAGGCGCCCTCTACTATATGGGAGACCTTGTTGAGCAGGACTACGCCAAGGCCGCGGAACTCTACGAAATGGCGGCCGACGCAGGTTGCTTCCAGAGCATCATCAACCTCGGCTATATCTACGAGTACGGAAGGACTGGCAAGCCCGACCATGCCAAAGCCTATCAGTGGTATTCGCTTGCCGCAGCGCTTGCGCCCTCCAGCGAGGCGGTGTACAAACTCGGCGACATGTTCAGCCGCGGTCGCGCCGTGCCGCAAGATAGGTCAAAAGCATACCGCCTGTACGAACGCAGTCTTGAGCTTGCCCGCGACGATGCAGAGTTCGCCCAGCCCGCCATTCGCATAGCCTCTATGCTCATTGACCCCGACGCCCCCTCTTGTGGCATCGACCGTAATCCCCTGCGCGCGTTGGCGCTCTATCAACGCGCCGAAATCGGTCTGCGCATCGACATCGCCAATGGCATGACATATTACGCCAAGCGTCTCCGCGAGGCCATCGAAGGTCAGGAGAAGGCTCGTGAGCTCGTCGAGATGGACAATTTTGTGATTGACCGCTAAGTGCCACTTTCGCGCGTCTTATCAACATCAATGATCTGATCCTGCCATGGAGTCCCTCCATGGCAGGATCAGATGTTTACCTTGGCGCCGTCGATGGTCTTGAGCAGGAAATCGCCGTAATTGCTGCCGTCCTCAATCATCGGCATATCTTTATTGGCGGCAAGAAACACCTTTTCCCACAGTGCGCTATCGCTCGAAAGGATATCGTTCTCCTTTTGCATGAGCTTCGCATACAGCTCGGCGGCCTCGTCGGCATTGGTCGGCTCCTGCGCGATGAGCTCCGCGATCTTAGGATCGGAGCTCGTAGATTCGCTCGCGTTGCCACCGGGCGCCGAACATGCCACAAGACACAAGGCCAGCACCGGCACCATAAACAAGGCCGCAATCTTAGAAAGCTTCATGGTCATTCCTCCGTTTTGTCGAAGCTTGTTTACTTTTTATCGGCGGTCAGAGGGAGCTTTGCTGCCGACGCATCCAGGCCATAGCGATAGCTGATGGCATCGACGGGACAGGCCCCGATGCACTTTCCGCACCGGATACATTCGGCATGATTGGACGCGCGGACCACATCGACGTCCATCTGACAAACCTTTGAACACTTGCCGCACGAGACACATTTGCATGCGTCAACCCGAATCCCCAGTAGGGACACCTTATTCATGAGCGCATAGAATGCGCCGAGTGAACAAATCCATTTGCAGAAGGGGCGGTAGAACAAAACGCTCTGCTCTACCACGGCAATGAGAACGACAAGTTTCCAGATAAAGAGCCACCCCAGCGCAGATCAAATACCGGCGTTGGCAATGGCCAGCGGAATGGCGCCCTCGAGCACACCCTACGGACAGACGTATTTGCCCGACTGCGAGACCAAGGTACTGATTCTGTCCGCGCGTGGTGAAGTATCCGTTAAAGTCTCCGGACTCGATGCCGGCGCCAACGATTGCCTCACCGAGCCGTTTCATCTGGACGAGCTTGCGGCAAGGATCCGCAGCCTTACCCTCAGACGCTTTACACAAAGCGACATAGTTTTAACCTGCGGAAAGCTCAGCTTTGACACCAAGGCGCGCATCGCTTCCGTGGACAGTGAGGCTCTATCTCTTACGCGCAAGGAAACGGGAATCATGGAATACCTGATGCTTAATCAGGGGCGTCCGGTAAGCCAAGAGGAGCTTATCGAGCACGTTGCGCGGGAATGTGACGAATAACTGCCCCTTTCGCGCACACAAAAGCAAGGGGCCCATGCGCACAGAACCAACGCCATGCCGTGCGCGCGGTGCTGCCCGGTATGAGGGCCCGCCGCTCCGGCCATGTGTTCAACGTGAGCAGCTTGGGCGCTTACAACGTCGGACCGCTCTCGGGCGTGTACTGTGCCACCAAGCGCGCGGTAAAGGCGATATCCGAGACGCTCGACCAGGAGCTCGTGGTGGGTACGCCGGTCTACTTTGCAGGAGCAAACGGCGCGTTGCTCGCGCTGCTCGACCGCGCGTTTTACGCCGCGAGCGTGCACGGAAGACGGTTCGCCGGCAAGCCGGCATGCGCGGTGACGA
Organism: Collinsella sp. LCP19S3_F2; assembly: GCF_052121015.1. Lineage (NCBI taxonomy): Bacteria > Bacillati > Actinomycetota > Coriobacteriia > Coriobacteriales > Coriobacteriaceae > Collinsella > Collinsella sp. LCP19S3_F2. Next base: position 28,094 of record NZ_JBQKFA010000009.1, on the reverse strand, counting down.
CGCTTTGGCGGGTGGGGTCCACCTCAACACTCGATGAACTGAACCGCTGCTTTACATTCAGTGGCATGCCAGTGGCCTCGTCGACCTACTGGAACATGATGTTTAACAGCGGCGACAACCCCTTTGGCGAGGACATGCTGCGCCAGCTCGGGGAAAACATGGCCCATCTGGTGAGGACGACAAGGGTCTAATGACCCGATAATCCCATCTACATTTGATTAACTTAGCGGACGCCTACTCGACAGCGGGCGTCCGTTGCATATGGGCGCCAACTTGTGGCGCCGCAAGGTCGGTCATTCTGGCTTCGTCGCTTGTGCCTTCAATCTCTCCTCAGCGCTCAGCATCGCAGGATGATACGGACACTTTTCGCCCATGCACACTGTATTGGCCGCATAGCTATCGCAGGCTGGCGTCTTCTCCCATGCTTTAAGCTGTGGTCCGCCGAGCGCGTTAAAAAACGAAACGGCCTCACGAATCGCCACGCGCGCGTCTCGCTTGCAGCACCGCGGACTTCCCGAGCGCGCGATGGCGGCGAGCAGCTCCGAAACCATAAGCTGTCCCTCCTGCCAGCCTTCACTACGCAGCGGCGCATTGCCGCGCACGATTGCATATGCCATGCCCGCAGACGCAGCTGCCCCGCACATGCCCCAGCGGGCACACGTTGCCCCCGGCACGCAATCCGAACGAGACATCAAATCGGCAAGATCGTCTTTGAGCATCGCATCTCGCTCCCCAGATGCTTCGGCGTTGCGCCAGCACGCAAGCAGCACCGCGCCCACAATAAAATGGTGGATGGGGCCAAAATCCACGCAGCGCTCATCTGCCATAACCTCTTCCAAAAGAGCCGCGGGCGCCACCGACACACTGGCCATGAGCATCTCAACAATCCAGCCTGTTTGTTCGTCTTTTGCCATGCGGCATCCTCCTCTAAAACAAATTGTGCGCACACTCCATTATGGCCTTCTTCTGCCCAGCGCGCTCAATGCGAAACAACCTGCTTCGCTCGTGCCGCCAACAAGCCCTGCTAGTTCTCGTCGCAAACCAGCCCTGCTCAGGGGCAACACCAGAGGCGATGGCAAGCACGATGGACAGTGGCAACACCACGACGGCAGCTCTTTTCGAAAAAGAAGGCCCCGCGCAATCGCGCGAGGCCTCCCCATTCATGGAACTATGATCAAAGCAGCCCAAAAAGCTTACTCCCACTCAACGGTGCCGACGGGCTTGGGCGTGAGGTCGTAGCACACACGGCAGATGCCGGGAACCTCGGCTGTGACGCGAGCGGTAATACGCTTGAGCAGTGCCCAGTCGAGCTCAGGCACCTCGGCGGTCATCACGTCGACGGTGTTGATGCAGCGGATGATGCAGGGCCAGTCGTAGGCGCGCTTGCCCTCGCGCACGCCGGTGGCACGGAAGTCGGGCACCACGGCGAAGTACTGCCAGATGGTCAGACCTGCCTTGTCGATCTCCTCGCGCACGATGGCGTCGGCTTCGCGCAGCGCCTCAAGACGGTCGCGGGTGATGGCACCAAGGCAGCGGACGCCCAGGCCGGGACCGGGGAACGGCTGACGCTCGACCATGTTCTCGGGCAGACCGAGCTCGCGGCCCACGACGCGGACCTCGTCCTTGTACAGCAGCTTGACGGGCTCGCAAAGCTCAAACTGCAGGTCCTCGGGCAGGCCACCCACGTTGTGGTGGGCCTTCACGCCATCCTGGGACTCCAGGATGTCGGGGTAGATGGTGCCCTGGGCGAGGAAGCTGACCTCGTCGCCAACCTTGCGGGCCTCCTCCTCGAACACGCGAATGAACTCGGCGCCGATGATTTTGCGCTTGGCCTCGGGCTCCTCGACGTCCACGAGCTTATCCAAGAAGCGATCGGTCGCGTCCACATAGACCAGGTTGGCGTCCATCTGGTTCTTGAAGACGTCGACGACTTGCTCGCTCTCGCCCTTACGCATCAGGCCGTGGTTCACGTGCACGCAGATAAGCTGCTTGCCGATGGCCTTGATGAGTAGGGCCGCGACAACCGAACTGTCGACACCACCGGAAAGGGCCAGCAGGACCTTCTTGTCGCCGATCTGCTCGCGGATTGCAGCGACCTGCTCATCGATGAACACCTGGGCAAGTTCGGAAGTGGTGATACGCACCATGTCGTCGGGACGCTTGTTGGAATCCATGCAAAGCTCCTTTTCGGTTCGATGGGAATGCGTCACACGTATGCAGACGCACCGTCATATGACCTCATTATATGCAGAACAAGATGTGTTTCCCATCGCTGCGACAAAGCTTTTTGCAGGGGTGGCAATTTTTCCTATTGTCGAGCTCAGCTAGGCTTCGGTAGCCACCTTGGCAGCATCGCCAATAGACTCTTCCTTTATACGTTCTGCGTAATCGTATGCCATACCCGCAAATTCCAGTCCCGAGTAACAGGAGTACAATTGCTGCTATTGTTGCCAGCTGTTGGGAGATGGAAGATGGACTGCGATGGCTACCCTTGCGTTCCCATGCCGTTGATGTGCACCGCCTTTGTGCCGGGGCAGATTGACGCTGCGGTTGCAGGCATTTCCGACCCCGATTCGCGCGCCATTGCCACGGCAGAAGCGCTGTACTTTCGCGGACAGGCCACCCTCGCTGCCAAGACGGCGCGCCCCTATCTTGACGCCACCGACCCCGCACTGCGCTATTCCGCATGCTTTATCTGCGGATACGCCAGTCTGTCGCTCAACCGTATCGCCGATGCCCGCCGGTGCCTTACTGGCATCCTCGATACGCCGGCCGACGAGGAATCGCCTGCCGTCCACGCCATGCATATCCTGTTCGCCTCGGCCGCGAGCGTCCTGCTGCACTTGCCTTCCCCGTATTCCGCCGAAGAGTTTTATCCGCTTGCGGCGCATTTACCCGAAGGCCTGCGCCTGTTCGCCAGCTACGTGATGGCGCACGCCTTGTATCTGCGCGGCGAATACGGCCGCAGCCTGGGCATGGTGGAAAATGCCCTGATCATGAAACAGGGAAGCTATCCCATCTCGGAACTGTTCCTGCACCTGGCGGCTTCCATGGCATGCATGAGCCTCAAGGACATCGACGCCGCAAAGGCACATTTCGGAGCCGCTTGGGACATTGCGCGCCCCGACGGCCTCATCGAGCTCATTGGCGAGCACCACGGCCTTTTACAGGGGCTCATCGAGGCGTGCCTAAAAGCGCAATACCCTGACGATTTCGCACGCATCATCGAGATTACGTATCGATTCAGCTACGGCTGGCGGCGCATCCACAACCCCGATTCGGGCGAGGACGTGGCCGACGATTTAACGACCACGGAGTTCACCATGGCCATGCTCGCCTGCCGCGGATGGACCAACGCCGAAATCGCACGCCACATGGAAGTATCGCCGGGCACTGTTAAAAACCGCCTATCAGGAGTGTATGCCAAGCTTGGTATCGGAACTCGCGCCGAGCTGGTCGCGCATATGTTGCGTTAGCGACCGGGCTGCCAAGCGCATCGAACGCGTTCCGGAACCCGGTGCTTCGCTCGATCAATTTGGACATTTTGACCCTTGAACGGCACTACCGCCACGGGGCACCTTCTCGCAAAATAGGATTATTTCCTCCGTTATTTGCGGGATGGGAGCCCAAAATGCTTGATCGTCGTTCGCTACTTATCGCCGGAGCATCCTCGCTGGCAGGCATCATGCTGCCTCGCGTGCCGAGCAGCGCAAACGCCTTCATACTGCCATTCGCCCCCACCGAGTCCTATGCCGACGAAGAAGACCCCTTCAAGGTGCTCGTTCTCTCGCGCACCATGTTTGGTGTGGTCGTGGTCGACGTCGCCAACAAGAATATGCCCATCAAAGGAGCCCAGGTCACGCTCGCGTCGCGTTATGCCGCGGGCAAGCAGATCTCCGCCACTACCGACGACGAGGGCACGGCCATCTTTGAGGTCGCGCCGCTTTCGGAAGGCTACGTGGACCAGGCAACGCTTCTCGACGCGTACGACTTTAACGGTGGCATCTCCATCAGCATGGCGGGCTACCGTGATGTCGAGATCCCCCTCACGCGCATCCAGGGCGGCACCGGCATTACCGCGCCCACACGTCCGCTTTCCGACGGTGAGCCGTACTTTCGCCAGCTTACGTTCGACGAGTGGGACATCCAGTACGCCGACGCCACGTTCATGGCACTGCCGAAGGACGACGCCGGAAACGACCAACCCGACACGCACGCCTTTACCGTGCAGGCACATCTGCCACAGGGTGGACAGGCAACGCTGTGCATCAACAAGGTAATGCCCGCCACGAGCAGCTCATCCGAAACCGTCACGCAAATTGGCCAAGTCAAGGCCAGTGCATCGGGTTCGGATAATCTGGCAACGTTCACACTCGAAGACACGTTCCTCGATGCAGCTTCGGGCCTTCTGGAGGAAGGATGCAAGCTGCGCTTTGTCCTCGACTATCAGGGCAAGACCTATACACTCTCCTCCCCCATGGCCGTTGTCACCGCGCCGGCCGCAAAGGCAGAATCGGGCTCGACCACTATCGTCCCCACCACCATGGACCAAGAGATTACTCCGTTTGATTTCCCGGCGGCGTTTCCCGGCATCGGCGGCAATAAGTTCACGTGCTGGATGCCCTCGTTCCCCATTTTGTTCGATTTCTCTTTTGCCGGATACGTGCTGTTTGGCGGAGGATACAAACCGGTCGGCTACATGAACGATTCGGGCAATCCGGATCCGGAATACTGGAAGAAGTCACCGCGCGAGTCGGGCGCCAAGCAGGCAAACCGCTACCTCGACGAGATGGAGGGGAAGTGGAATCAGTACAAAAGTATGAGTGCCGGTTCGGGCACCGATCCAAGGAACACTAAGCTGCTTCGTCACCACTGCACGCCGCGTTTTACGATGGATATCGCCACACAGCTGTACGGATCGCTCGCCTACGACTGGGTGGGCAAAACCTGGGGTGACAACAACGACCCCGCATTTGGCAATATTAAGGCCCTCTTCCAGGTAAGAACCGACCTCAATTGGACCGAGCAGTTTACCCTAGGACCGGTGCCGTTTTTCCTAAACGTCAACCCCTGGGTGCTGGCGAAGCTGGCGCTCGCCGTGGGTGCCCACACGCACGGCAGCGGCGCGGCGTTTTTTAAAAACATTTCGCTCGACTATTCAAACACCTCGGGCTCGTTCACCATCCAGATCGGGCTTGCCGTCACCTTTGGCGCCGGCGTTGCAGGCGTCGCTTCGTCTGCCGTGCGCGGCGCCGCATCCCTCACGCTGTTCATTGGGTACGAGAAGGCAGATGGACACCAGCTTCCGCGACTGCGCGTAGGTGCAGACGTCGATGTCGATGTGATACTCCAGTTCGTAATGTTCAAGTGGACCACCAAGGCTTGGTCGGGGTCGTGGCCCACACTCCTCGATTCGTGGAATATGTCGGTGAACAATGGCAACCAGTATGTGCTCCAGCGCTCTGAGCTCGCATTGGGTGGAGATACGCCTTACACGTTGGATGCCCGCTTCGGCACGGCCGGCAACGCCGAGGCAGGCGGCGTGCCGCAATTTATCGCATCGGCCACCATCGTCACCAACGCCGAGCTGCTCGCACGCGCCGAGGTTAAGGCCACTGCCGTAAACGTCGCGCCTGTCGTGCGCGATTGGAATCAAGCGGTCACGCGCATTAAGCTCGAGGCGGATGCAGAAAGCGACGACACGGGACAGATCGAGCATTTCGTCCATACACTGATAGAAAACGCCGCGCCGATGTATGAGTACACCTATATCGGGCAGGCGACGAACGCCGTTGCGGACCCCAACGCCAATTCTGCTGGTGTATCGGAGGACGAGCGTGGCGGCATAAAACCCTCGAGCGACAACGTGCTGTTTGCTGGCGTGCTCAGCGAAGCTCACATGAAGCTGGCAATGATTGCCGGCGTAGAATGTCTGTTCCGTATCGCCTCGGTGCGCTACGGCGACAATGGCCGCTCGCGCCTGGTGGTGCACACAAAGGCAAACGGCACGTGGTCCGCTCCCACTCCCGTGGACTTTCCCCTTGGGTTTGGCGAGGGCGACGTGGAGCGCGACGGCATATTCGATTACGACTTCGACGTGGTGGAATATACGGACGGAAGAGGAAACCAGGACGCCTACGTGCTGCTGATCTCGGGCGAGCGCCCCGCAGGTGACAACACCCTTTTCGATACGGCAAGCACAGCCGGCATACTGTCCGTCGTGCGCCTGCGCATAAGTAATAGCGAAGTTCGCGTGGTGTCGTATACGTCGTGGCGCAGCATCTCGCGCGGCCGCCTTCAGGAGGATGGCTACCATTGTCTGCAGTGCCCGCGTATCACGGTGGGCAAGACGCTCGTCGACGGGCGCCTGTCGGGTGCCTACCTCCACCGCCGCGGAACCACCGCAGAAAAGGCGCTCGGCAGCGAGGCCGAGGTTGCGCTGGAATGCTTTACCTTGTGGTCGGATGATTTGGGCGACAGTCTCACGTTCCGTCAGGTCCTCCGCTTTCCGCAAGCACCGTCGAGTATCGAGCTGGGCAAGCCCGAGAATATCAACGGCAAAATGGTGGTGTCCGTTGCGTACGAGACCGCAGACGGTTGCGGCTGCGCATCGTACGCCGTGATCGGCCAGTCCATTGCGTGCTGGGACGTTATGTCACCAGACGCCACGGTACCTCATGCGGTGCCATGGCCACAACATTCGGGCTTTTTGGCAACCGTCAACGAGCAACTGCAGCATATTACTTGGACGCGAGGCGCATCGGCATTTGCAACGCAGCCCGTGGGTGCCGCAGGCTGTGGCCCGGCATCGTTTAGCGTAAGCAACAACGGCAGGTGCGTGCTCTATGTAGAGAACACCGATGGCAAGGTGGGACAAACCTACGACGAAGAAGGCAACCCGGTAGCAGTGATGGGCAAGCACTTCCGCATCTTCGCCAGCACCTTGGCAGGCGATCTGTTCACGGAGCCGTTCGTGATGTGCGAGCTGGACCATCCCGTCGATCAGATAACGACATTTTTGACGTCGGGAGGCATGCTCTCCGCACTCGCCACGCACATTGTGAGCGCGGAGAAGAGCGAGGCAGAGCTGCACGGCATCGAAGTGCCCTTGGTGGCGTGTGCCACTCCGACGGGCGCGGTCGCTACCTCGGGCGCGGTGGTACCCGGAGCAGCAGGCGAATCCTTCATGGTCACGGTGCGAAACGACGGCAACACCTTGCTGACCGCCGGCACGATCGATCTGTACCGAGAGGGCTCCAGCCAGCCGTTCTCCAGCGCATCCATCGGATTCGGACTGAACGCACGCATGGTTTCGATCTACGATCCAGAGCTTGCCGAGGATGCTTCGGCCAAAGACATGGCACACGTGAAGTACGCGCTCGAGACGCTGGGCGCACGTTTTGCAACGCACCCGCTGGTAGCCGACAACGGCAACGCCGTGCTGGCACCGGGTTGCACGGCACAGTTCCGCATGAGCTTCGCCATCCCCGAGAGCTGGAGCGACGAAGTGGGCAAACGCGTAACGCTGTATGCGAAGGCGCATAATCTGGTGGCGCTCGATCCCGTAACGCTCGAGGAAATTCGGCCGGGTGCAAACTCGGCGCTGGGTGCCGTACTGCACGAGCTTCATGTGCCCGACGCGGCATGCGAACGCTCAGAAGTTCAGGTCGGCGTATGCGACAGCGCGGATACGACGGGGCTTCACGATGCACCGATGACGGCGGACGACGGTGGCGGCTCGGGTGGCGGCGGTGCTGACAAGGGCGGCGGCTCCGGCGGAAGCAGCTCCAGCAGCGGCAAGGACCACAACAATAGCAAGCGCCCCGGAAAAGCGGGCGCGCTTGCGGGCACGGGCGATACATGCGCTCCCCTTACGGCAGCCGCTGCAGCACTCGCCGCGGCAGGCGCCGGCCTCGTCGCCTACAGCGCCCGCCGCACGGCGCTCGAAGCCGATACCGCCAATGAGGTCAATTCGGATAGGCCCCGCTAGCTCCTAGTTACTTTTGTGAGAGACGCCGACTCGGCTCATTCGTCATCGCTATGCGGACATTACAACTTCGGTTCGCTATTCAAACTTACCCGCACAAAACCGACTCGGTTTTGTGCGGGTAAACGAAACCTCATCGAACTCCGAACGATTGTTCGATGGATTTCGTGTTGGTTGGAATCGCCCAAGGGCTGGGCTATGCTACCTTGACTATCTATATGACTAAAACGCGGCAAAGGAGCATCGAGAGAGCGAGCATGGCAAAGAACACCGCAAACTATGGTAACGACAGTATTCGTCAGCTCAAGGACGAGGAGCGCGTACGCCTGCGCCCTGCCGTCATCTTTGGCTCGGACGGGCTCGACGGCTGCGCGCATGCCGCCTTCGAGATCCTGTCCAACGCCGTTGACGAGGCGCGCCAGGGCTACGGCAAGCTCATCACCCTTACCGCCTTTCGCGATGGCTCCATTCAGGTAGAGGACAACGGCCGCGGCTGCCCGCTTGACTGGAACCCCTCCGAGAAGCGCTTTAACTGGGAACTCGTCTTTTGCGAGCTTTACGCCGGCGGTAAGTACAACAACAACCAGGGCGGCGACTACGACTTCTCGCTCGGCACCAACGGCCTGGGCTCGTGCGCAACCCAGTACGCCTCCGAATACATGGACGTCACGGTTTGGCGCGACGGCAACAAGTACTCCCTGCACTTTAAGAAGGGCAAGGTCGTCGGCGCCAAAAAGAAAGCACTCGAGGTTGAGCCCAGCGACGAGGACCGCACCGGTACCACTATCAAGTGGCGCCCCGATCTTGAGGTCTTTACCTCCATCAGCATCCCCCACGATTGGTATCGCGAGACCATGCGCCGCCAGGCCGTGGTCAACGCCAACGTGACCTTCCGGCTGCGCATCGAGGGCGACGACGGCGAGTTTTCCGAAGAGGACTTCTGCTATCCCAAGGGCATCGAGGACTACGTGCTCGAGAAGGTCGGTACCGACTACCTTACCGAGCCCTTCTTTATCGAGGCCGACCGTCGCGGTCGCGATCGCGAGGATCTGCCCGATTACAACGTAAAAATCACTGCTTGCATGTGCTTCTCGCGCACCTTCACGATGCAGGAGTACTACCACAACTCCTCCTGGCTCGAGAACGGCGGCTCACCCGAAAAGGCGGCCCGCAGTGCCCTCACCAGCGCCATCGATGCCTACATTAAGCAACAGGGCAAATACAACAAAAACGAGAGCGGCATTAAGTGGCAGGACGTCCAGGACTGTCTGGTGCTGGTGACCAACTGCTTCTCCACCCAGACGTCCTACGAAAACCAGACTAAGAAGGCCATCAACAACCGCTTTATCCAGCAGGCCATGACGGCATTCTTTAAGGAGCGCCTCTCGACCTACTTGATCGAGAACAAAGATGCCGCCAACAAGATCATGGAGCAGGTGCTCATCAACAAGCGCTCGCGCGAGAATGCCGAGAAGACGCGACAGAGCATCAAGACCAACCTGCAGCAGAAGACCGACATGGCCAACCGGGTGCAGAAGTTCATCGACTGCCGTTCCAAGGACAAGAGCCGCCGCGAGATCTACATCGTAGAGGGCGACTCGGCAGCAGGCGCCATTCGCACCTCGCGCGATGCCGAGTTCCAGGGCGTTATGCCCGTCCGCGGCAAGATCCTCAACTGCCTAAAGGAGGACTATCCGCGCATCTTTAAGTCCGACATCATCATGGACCTCATGCGCGTGCTGGGCTGCGGCGTGGAGATCAAAGACAAGCGCATCAAGAACCTCGGCGCCTTTGACCTGGACAACCTTAACTGGAACAAGGTCATCATCTGTACGGACGCCGACGTCGACGGTTATCACATCCGCACGCTCGTGCTCACCATGCTCTATCGCCTGGTGCCCACGCTTATCGACGAAGGCTACGTGTATATCGCCGAGTCGCCGCTCTACGAGATCAACTGCAAAGAAAAGACCTACTTTGCCTACACCGAGCTCGAGAAGAACGGCATTCTTAAGGAGATCGGCGACCAGAAGTGCTCCATCAACCGCTCCAAGGGTCTTGGTGAGAACGACCCGGACATGATGTGGCTCACCACCATGAACCCCGAGACGCGTCGTCTGATCAAGGTGGAGTCCGAAGACGTCACCAAGATGGAGACCATGTTCAACCTTCTGCTGGGCAGCGACGAGGCGGGCCGCAAGCGCCATATCTCGGAGCACGGCAAGGAATACCTGGACCAGCTGGACCTGCAGTAGCAGCAAATCGATAACGACGGCCCATAAGAAGTTCAAGAGGAAATCGTGGCAAAGAAGAAGACGAAGAACCAGCCAAAGAAAAAGCAGGTCAACGCCGAGAACGTCATCGGCCTGCACTCCGAGGTCACCAATCAGCCGATCACGCAGACGCTCGAGGTCAACTACATGCCCTACGCCATGAGCGTCAACGTCTCGCGTGCGTTCCCCGAGATCGACGGTTTTAAGCCCTCGCACCGCAAGCTGCTCTACACCATGTACAAGATGGGCTTGCTCAAAGGTGAGCGCCAGAAGAGCGCCAACATCGTGGGTCAAACCATGAAGCTCAACCCGCACGGCGACGCCGCAATCTACGAGACGATGGTGCGCTTGGCCACCGGCAACGAGGCGCTGCTCGCGCCGTTCGTTGAGTCGAAGGGCAACTTTGGCAAGTACTATTCGGGTGACCTGAGCTACGCCGCCTCGCGTTACACCGAGGCCAAGCTCGCCCCCATCAGTGCCGAAATCTTCAAGGACATCGACAAGGACCCGGTCGACTTTGTCGACAGCTACGACGGCGCCATGAAGGAGCCGCGCCTGTTGCCCACCACGTTCCCCAACATCCTCGTCTCGGCCAACAAGGGCATCGGCGTCGCCATGGCGTCTGACATCTGCGGCTTCAACCTCAACGAGGTCTGCACCGCCACCATGCACTACCTGCAGGATCCTAACTGCGATCTGCTCGAGTACATGCCCATGCCCGACTTCTCGACCGGCGGTGAGATTATCTACCGCCGCGAGGAGATGGAAAAGATTATCGAGACCGGCCTTGGCAGCTTCCAGATCCGCTCCCGCTGGCGCTGGATTCCCGAAGAGCGCATTATCGAGGTCTACGAGATCCCCTACACCACCAAGACCGATGTCATCATCGATCGCATCGTCAAGCTCTCCAAAGAGGGCAAGGTCAAGGAGATCGCTGACATCCGCGACGAGACCGACCTCTCGGGCCTGCGCATCGCCATCGACCTTAAGCGCGGTGTTGACCCCGACAAGCTCATGGCCAAGCTCTATCGCTCGACTACGCTGCAGGATTCGTTCTCATGCAACTTTAACGTGCTGGTCGATGGTTACCCTCGTGTTATGGGCGTACGCCAGATCCTGCACGAGTGGGTCAAGTGGCGTATTGAGTCCACGCGTCGCCGCATTAACTTTGACTTGGGCAAAAAGTCCGAGCGCCTGCACCTGCTGCACGGCCTCGAAGCGATCTTGCTCGACATCGACAAGGCCATCGCCATCATCCGTGGCACCAAGCTCGAGGCCGAGGTCGTGCCCAACCTTATGAAGGGTTTCGACATCGACGAGACCCAGGCCGAGTTTGTTGCCGAGCTTAAGCTCCGCAACATCAACGAGGAGTACATCCTCAACCGCACCAAGGACATCGCTAAGCTCGAGGGTGAGATTGCCGAGCTAGAGGAGATCCTTTCGAGCGAAGAGAACATCAAGAAGGTCATCAGCGACGAGCTGGCCGCGGTCAACAAAAAGTACGTGATGCCGCGCCGCACGGGCAGGATCGAGCCCCACGAGGTCATCGAGGTAAGCCTGGAGCCCGAGGTCGAGGAGTACCCGGTGACCATCATGCTCTCGCGCGAGGGCTATCTCAAAAAGATGACCGACCGCGTGCTCAAGAAGGCTGCGACGCTCAAATACAAGGACGGCGACAAGCCCTTTATCGAGTTCCCGTCCTCCAACACCCACGAGCTGCTCGTGTTTACCAACAAGAGCCAGGTGTACAAGTGCAAGGTTGCGGCGTTTGAGGACACCAAGTCGGCCCAGCTGGGCTCGTACTTGCCCACCGACCTCGAGATGGAACCCGACGAGAGCGTGATCTGGGTCATCGACCCCGAGGACTACAAGGCCGACGTGCTGTTTGTCTTTGAGAACGGCCGCGTGGTGCGCGTCGCACTTTCTGGATACGTCACCAAGACCAACCGCAAGCGCCTCAAGAACGCCATCTACGGCGGCAGCAAACTGCTGTATGCACAGGTGCTCAAGGAAGACCGCGACCTCGCGCTGGTCTCGAGCGACTACCGCTTGATGAACTTCAACACGTCGCTGCTCAAGACCAAGACGACCACCAACACGCAGGGCGTCCAGGCCTTTACCGCCAAGAAGGGTCGCTCGGTCACCACCGTCGGCACAACCGTGGAGATCCTTGGCGCCGGCGTCTCGGCCGAGAAGTTCACCGCGCAGAGTCTCCCCTCTGCCGGTGCCCTCATGAAGGAAAACGACATGCCGAGTTTGTTTGACTAGGACGACGGCAACGAGATCGTTAGACACTTCGCAAAGCGACGAGGCCCGGAACGCAACGGCATTGCGCCCGGGACTCGTCGTTTTTCTTCTCAACTATTTTTTAACGCAGATAAATTGAATTCTGCTTATTTTTCTGCGTAAAACATGTCAGCGCCACTGCTTCGATGCCCTTTGGTCTGTCGTTAGCAAAACTTGCAAAAGTTAGCAAAACTTGCAAAAATTAGCAAAACTTGCAAAGGAGCTACCATGGAGTACAGCAAGAACCCCTTTACCCCAACATTTGGAAGCGTCCCTCCCTTTCTAGCGGGTCGCGAGCATATCCTGCGCGACATCAACCGTGGCTTTATCAACGGCCCGGGAGATCCCAACCTGTCGACTATTATTACGGGAGCAAGGGGAACGGGCAAGACGGCGCTTCTCTCGCTCCTTTCAGAAACGGCGTTCCATTGTTACCCTCCATAATTTCTGATTGTTGCCGTCTTGACGATTATGTATCTTTACATTACCTTCTGAAACATATGGCGCACCTTGTCCAGGCGGCTGTTTGGACGGCGGGGCTGGATGACCGGCTCGCCGACAGCGGCCTGATACCCTTTCAGTTCCGTCAGGCATACGCTCTGCCCGTTGGTGTAAAAGGCCAGATCAGTACGGTATGCCTGTATACAGCGGGCGGGAATCTCGCCCGTAAAGACAACTTCATCCTTTTTTACCTGGACCGTTTCGATGGTGGCACAGTATTTCGGTGCATCATGATAAGCCCTGGAAAGATATTCCCGGGGCGCATAGAGGGTGAAGGAGAGATAAGGTTCCAGCAGTTGCGTCCCTGATTCCTTCAATGCCTGTTCCAATACAATCGGGGCCAATGAGCGGAAGTCCGCCGGCGTGCTGACCGGACTGTAATAAAGCCCGTATTCAAAGCAAATCTTACAGTCCGTTACGTTCCAGCCGAACAAGCCCTGCTCCAGCCCGTAACGGATACCATCCCTGACAGCGTTTTGAAAACTCTGGTTCAAGTATCCCAGCGAAACCCGGCTCTCGTATTGTACGCCGGAGCCAAGCGGGAGTGGTGTAACAGACAGTCCGATAGATGCCCAAAACGGGTTGGGCGGCACCTCGATATGGATGGTGTGGCTGGCTGCTTTGAGCGGCCGCTCCATATAAATGATGGTGGGTTCCTTTACCACTGTTTCAATCTTGTATTTTTCCGACAGCAAAGCGGAAACGACCTCCAACTGCACCCGGCCCAAAAAAGAAAGAATGATCTCATGGGTGATGGAATCCACCTCGTAGCGCAAAAGCGGGTCAGTATCCGCAATTTGCGTAAGAGCGTCCAGCAGCCGTTCTCTTTGCGTTGCCGTTTTCGGCGCAATCGTCGTCCGCAGCATGGGGAGGGGGGCATCGCGCCACCTTTCACGAGGAAGTCGGGTGTTGTCCCCCAATACGTCGTTTAATCCCACGCTGTCGCTGGGAAGAATGACAATTTCGCCCTTGTGGGCGGTGTCTGTACGAACAATCTCCCCTTTGGATGGAATACGCATCTCTGTGATTTTCAGCTTTTCTCTCCCGGCCAGGGCCACCGTATCCCGCAGGCGCAGCGTTCCGCTGTATAGCCGCAGATAGATGAGCCGCTGGTCACAATCTGTATACTCCACCTTGAAAACGCTGCCGCATAGGGCGGCGCTCCCCTGTTCCCCAATTGGTTGGAACAGCCCTGTCACCGCATCCATCAACGGTTGAATGCCAAGGCCCTTTTTGGCGCTGCCATGATAGACCGGGAACAGGGAGGCGTCTTGAACCCGCCGCTGTTCCTCCTGCGCAAGTTCTTCCCGGCTGATTGGTTCTCCTGCGATATACTTTTCCAATAATTCATCGTTATTTTCAATGACCGCATCCCATGCTTCTATGTCGGTATTTTCCTCCAGGACTATTTCCGGGGACAGCGACACCGTCTGCTTGATGATAATATCGGCGGAGAGCTTATCCCGAACAGACTGATACACGCCTTGCAAATCAACGCCAGTTTGGTCAATCTTATTGATAAAGATAACGGTGGGAATGTCCATTTTCCGCAGGGCATGGAACAGAATACGGGTCTGGGCCTGCACGCCATCTTTAGCGGAGATCACCAAGATGGCCCCATCTAAAACAGCCAAAGAGCGGTACACCTCCGCCAAAAAATCCATGTGGCCGGGCGTATCCACAATGTTGACTTTACATCTGTGCCACTGGAAGGAAGTGACTGCCGCTTGAATGGTAATCCCACGCTGCCGCTCCAAAAGCATGGTGTCCGTCCTCGTTGTCCCTTTTTCGACGCTCCCCGGTTCTGAAATGGCTCCGCTGGCATATAGCAGGCTCTCCGTCAAGGTTGTCTTTCCAGCGTCTACATGGGCAAGAATCCCGATATTGATTATTTTCATGTGATTGTCCTCCCTTTACTGCCCCGAAGGGCATAAAAATCCCCAGCAGTAAAATACTTTTACCACTGGGGATGATAATTTGCGGACATACACATATACCAGCATACACCTGTTTGTGAGTGCTGTTTTTGGGGATATGTCAAAATTGATAAGGCAAAAGTATTCTTAAATTGGGTACAAAAAACTAAGCCCCTACAAAAGGGACTATCATAATCCTTTGTTCCCACTATTTGATTATAGTTTTATTTAAGAATACCTTGCCGCATATTTTTTACTCCTTTTCTGGAATTGAATTATTATATCACATCAGTTTTAGGAAATATATCACATCAGTTTTAGGAAAACAAGTATCTAAAAGAAATTTTTCTTCCCCTTATATGTAACAATCATACCGGCTTCCTAACGTTCAGAATGGTTTCTACTGTCTGCTGCGGTGTTTGGTTGGAATTGTCCAGCCAAAAGCCGATCCGTGGTGTTGTCTGCATTTTACTAAATACAAATTCAATGTATACAGAAAGAAATATATAAGGAGTGGGAGGGATTCCGCCGTAGTCGGCATTGTAGGAAAATCCAAAAGTTTAGATTTTCTCAAAATGCTTATCTTTTGGTCTTTGGTTCGGAATAGTGTAGTGCTGGCGGTCTATCTATTGTTTTCGGTTGCTTGCTTCTTTACCGTACATGAGCATTTGCTCATGGCATCTCGCTTTCAAAGTCTTTTGAATCTGAGCTGGGACATGCATGCGCTTGCTCAGATTTGGTAAAAGGATACGATTGCGCCTCATTCTAATATAGGGTTTATTAAGGCAACTGCAAGCAAAAGATGCAATAGCGAAATCATTGCTATTGCATATGGCTCTCTTTCCGCTCCTTTCTTAATTGGGACTTAAATCCTTCTGATAAGCAGGACGTTTTCGCCAAAGCGCTTATAAAAGACGGCGCTGGACCCGAACTCACCTTGCATGCAGGCTGAAAGGCAACCACCCAGCCCGGTACTGACGAAAACGGGGGGGGCAACGGCGACAGCTCCTCTGCCAATGCGAACGCAAACAACACCGTAAACAACAACAGCCACAACAAGGGTAAGAAGCCTGCAAAGGACGGCTTTCCCATAAGTCATGGAGCTGACTGGGGGCTTCGCTTGCGTCCGGATCGATTTGCGCGCGTTCGAACTCCCGCGCGGGCGATGAGGACCTTCGTGAATGCATCCCTGATGGACAGAAGCGACGAGAGCCCCAAGCGGCACGCTTCGAGCAGCGAAAGCTGAAGCGTAAGCAGAAGCATCGTGGGCATTGACCGGTGCCGACATGGGTCCAGGTGTGAACAGGGCTACATCCCCTATTCGCACTGTTCACACATACAGCAGCGGGCACGGATTCGACTGAAACTGCGCCCGCTGTCTGATGCTAAATTAATTTATCAAGCATGCGTTCTATTCCAGCGCAGTAATTAAATACGCTGGTACATGGATACTCCGATCAAGACGGCCGCGTATACGACCGGATACTTTCGGCAATTGGATACGCGTCTGACCTGGGATATCCAAGCGAACAATTGGCCTAACCCGCAACAGGTCCCAGGCCAGACGGGTATCCAATCGAAGGGGAAGGGCGCTCCGGTGCGGAGGCAGCGGAGCGCCCGGGGAAAGCCCGGCCAGGCGGCCCCGTTCGCCCGGACGGCCGGGCCTCCGGGGTGCGGCGGACCCCCGTGAAAGAGGGGCGCCGCGCCCCGGCAAGCCGGGCTATTAGGCGGACGGCTCCTGCTGCGTGATGCAGTGGATGTTGCCGCCGCCGTAGACGACCTGGTCGGACTTGACGCCCACGCACTTGTAGACGCCCTCGCCCCAGACCTCGTCGTAGATCTCCTGGAGCGTGTCGACGGCCAGCTGGTCGTTCTCGTCGCCGTACTGCGGGACGATGACGCCGTGGTTGGTCACGAGGTAGTTCATGTAGGAGGCGATCAGCGGCTCGTCGGGGACGCGCGGCTCGGCGTTCTCGTCGGCGTCGATGGTGTCGCAGGAGGCCTGGTCCATGTACAGCGGCTTCACGGGCATGCAGAGCTTGTAGACCTTCAGCTTGCGGCCCTTGGCGTCAACCGCGTTGGAGAGGGTCTCGTAGGCGGCGTGGCACTGCTCGTAGAACGGGTACTCGGGGTCGTCGGTCCAGATGCAGACCATGACGCCCGGGGCGATGAAGGTGGCGACGTCGTCGATGTGGCCGTTGGTCTCCTCGGGGTCGATGCCCTCCTTGACCCAGATGACCTTCTCGACGCCGAGGTAGTCCTTGAGGTGCTCGGTCATGTACCCGCGAAGCTCCTCGCTCCAGGGCTCGAACTTCTTGCGGTACTTGGGCCAGAGGGACTCGGGGTCCTCCTCCTCCTCGAGCACCGCGGAGCAGGTGCGGCCGGGGGACAGGAGGCACTGGTCGGTGACGACGAGGGTGCCCTCGCCGTCGACGGTGATGGAGCCGCCCTCGAGGATCATGTCGTCGGGACGGTAGCGGCGGCAGCCGGAGAGCTCGGCCATCTTGAGGGCGATCTGCTCGTCCTTGTCCCACGGGAAGTAGAGGCCGTCGATGAGGCCGCCGTAGCCGTTGAAGTGCCAGTGGTTGGCGCGCTTCTCGCCCTTGCCGTTGATGACGTAGGTGGCGCCGGTGTCGCGGAACCAGGCGTCGTCGGTGGTCATCTCGACGACGGTGACGTTCTCGTCGTTCTCGAAGACGGCCTTGCAGTTGGCGTAGTCGACCTGGTTGGCGCACATGTAGACCGGGGTGAACTCGGAGATGGCGCGGGCGATGGCGGCATACTGCTTCTGGGCGGGCTTGGCGCCGTGGGCCCAGGTGTCGGTGCGGTGGGGCCAGCCCATCCACACGCGGTCCTGGGGGGCGAACTCGGCGGGCATGAAGAAGCCGTCGGCCCTCGGGGTGGACTCGGACTCGGTGATCGTACGCATAAGATTTCCTCCAAACCGGACGATCGTCTGCCGCGGGCGGGCTGCCCGCGGCCTAGGACCAAGAGATGGCGGGCGCCCGTCCCCCGGCAGAGGTCGGGGCGCCCGGGGCCGGTTTTCACGGGGTCGCACCGGCGGGCGACGACGTAGCCAGGTGCGCGGAGACGGGACGCACGAGGGATACGGGAGAGGGGTCGGGGCGGTCGGCGGCTGCCGGAGCTATCGCCCGCACCCGCCCCGGGGGATGGTTGGCGGACCCGTCGCCCGGGCACGCCCCCGGAGAGGCCGGGGTGCCCGGGGCCGGGTGCCCTAGTTCTCCTCGGCCTCCTCGGCGAGGCGCTGGGCGGCCAGCTCGGGGGTGAGGCCCTTGTACTCGGTCTCGCGGCCCTTGGCGCTGACGACGCGGACGACCTCGCCGATGAGCACGAGCACGATGAAGATGACGATCATCGGGACCTTCTCGCCGACCTCGGCGGCGGAGAACGGCGCCAGCGTCGCGACGATGGCCAGGATCAGCTCGATGCAGGGGATGGCCAGCATGACCTTCATCATCGCGCCCTTGAACGGGAACGTGAAGATGCGCTCACGGTTCGGGTCGTTCTTGCGGAGGTTGAGGAACGCCGGGAACATCGGGATGTAGGTGAGCAGCAGGAAGACGACGGAGGTGCCGAAGAGCATCCAGAAGACGCCGTTGGAGATGGCGTCGACGGGAACGAGCTGCAGGCAGAGGACCAGGGAGGCGACGACGGCGTTGACCAGGTTGGCGCCGTTGGGCATGTCGTCCTCGGAGATCATCGAGGCGAAGACCTTGGGCATGTTGCCGTGCTCGGCGGCGTAGCGGGCGACGGAGTTGACGCCGAAGGACCAGGCGGCCATGTTGGCGAACAGGGTGATCAGGAAGGCGATGCAGATGACCTTGAAGAGCACGGAATCGCCCACCATGGTCTGGACTGCGACGATCATGCCGTAGTCGGGGTCGATGGAGTCGGCCGGGATGGCGGCGCCGATGCCGAAGCCAGCGAACAGGTAGATGGCGCCAATGGTCAGGCCGCCCAGGATGATGGACTTCGGAATGTCGTGGGTCGGGTTCTCCATGTCCTTGGCGAAGGTGCAGATGACCTCGAAGCCCGTGAAGTTGAAGATGATGATGGACAGGTAGCCCAGGGCGTTGGTGTTGGTGAGCTCGGGCAGGAAGGTGGCGGCGGACATGTCGTTCGCGAAACCGTTCTCCATGGCATACCAGATGCCCAGGGCGCCGACGATGACGGCAACGGCGACCTTGATCAGGGCGCCACCGTTGAGGACCCACTCGGAGTCGGCCGCCTTGGAGCGGCCCATGAGGTAGACGATCCACACGAAGGCGAGCTCGATGCCCATCTTGGCGATCAGGTTGAACTCGACGCCGAAGACCATGCCCAGGATGTCGGGGAACATGGTCGCCAGCGAGGCGATCCACAGGGGGTAGTTGACCCAGTAGTAGTACGAAATGCGGGCGCCCCACTTGTCGCCCAGGCCATCGCGTACCCAGTCGTAAATGCCGCCCTCGCCGTCATAGGTGGTGCCGAGCTCGGCGACGACCATGCCGTAAGGGAGCAGGAAGGTCAGGATCAGGAAGATCCACCAGAAGAACTGCTGGTTGCCAATGGCAGCAGCAGGAGCGGCGGCCTCGCAAACGAAGACGACGCAGATGATGGTCGAAATGACCGTCAGGAAGGAAAGCTTTTTCTTTCCGTCACTCATATTTAATCCTTTGCTCAGTCGTTTTCAGACAGGGCGCCAGTGCTTACGCGCAGTGGCGCAGATGATGGGCAGCAAGAGACAAGCATCTGCTGCCGCCCATCAGAAAGCATCGTACAGGCCATACCACACGTCGGTGTAGATGAAGTCGGCGCCCTTGATGCACTCGGTTGTCGTCGGAGACTTTGCAGTTCTCCTCGCCGATGGCCATGAGGTCGCCCATCTCCTGCGAAGGCGGGCGAGCCGTAGCTCGCCCGACCTGGTACGTCTTACAGACCGTGCTTACCGAGAGCGGCCATGCGCTCATTGATGGTGGCGCGGTATGCCGCAGCCTTCTGCTCGTCGGGCTCGCTCTGGGGGCACAGAGTGGCCAGGATGGCGCGAATGGAGTGCTTGCGGTTCTCGGCCTCGACCCAGCACAGGGAGCGCTCGGGATCGTCCATGACCTCGTCGACGACTTCCTCGCCACGGTTGGCGGGCAGGCAGTGCATGAACATGCTGTTCGGACCGGCAACGTTCATCATATCCCAGGTCACCTGGTACTTCGGATAGAACACATCCATGTAGCTGGAGCTGGAGACCTCACTGTCGTAGAGGCCGTACCACACATCGGTGTACACGAAGTCGGCGCCCTCGATGCAGGAAATGTCGTCGGAAATGGTGATGGTGCCGCCGGAGACCTTGCAGTTCTCCTCGCCGATAGCCATGAGATGCTTGCCGAACTCGGCGCGCTCCTCATCGGTGCCAATATGCAGGCAGCCGTCGGGAATCTGATGCCCCTTCGGTCCGAACTGCACGAAGTCCATGCCCATCTTCGTGCAGATGAACATGAGCGACGCGCAGGTCTGGGTGGCATCGCCGATCCAGGCAAACTTGCAGTCCTCGATCTTCTTACCGGCGGGCAAGTTCTCGATCATGGTCATGAGGTCGCCGAGCTCCTGGGTGGGATGGTTGTACTCGCTCATGCCGTTGATGACGGGGGCCGCGGAGTACTTCGCCAAGCTCACTACATCCTTATGACGATCGACGCAGGCCATGAGGATGTCGACGAGGCTTCCCATAACGCGGCCGGAGTCCTCGATGGACTCATGGCCACCCAGCTGGATGGAGCCGGGGCCGAAGAACTGGGCGTGACCGCCGAGGTCGCTCATGGCCGTCTCGAAGGAGATGCGGGTACGGGTGGACACCTGCTGGAAGATCATGCCGAGGGTCTTGTCCTTCAGCAGGTGCGGGTACTCGCCGCCCTCCTTGATGAGCCCCTTCATGGCGATGGCCAGATCTACCATGCCGAGCAGCTCTTCTTTTGTGAAGTCGTTGGTGTCGATGTAATCTTTGACCATTGAAATCTCCTTCAAAATTCGTTGGCCGGACCGCCCCTTGCGGACCGTGCTCCCATGAAGCGCCCCGAAATGAGCGAGACGCTCCCTTGCGCCACACAGCATGGGGCGCACCCGTAGTTTTGAGAAGAGATAACCAGGATTATTTTCAGATTACATTAGCTCACCGCACACCTTACCCTGGCTAATCCTAGCTAATCCTAACTAATCCTAACTAGTCCTAACGCCTAGACGGATTGATATTGAACTGGTTTCTTCGCCCTGTGCGCCGCTGTCAACACCTTGCGCCTCCGTTCTAAGGAACCGACGCGCCCGACGCCCAAGAATACGTAGACGAGCTGCTCCTCGCCCTCTGCGAGCACTGTCACCTGACCGCGCGCGAGCGCATCATCTTGAAAGAGGTGCTGCAGGGCAAGGACAACCAGGACATCGCCAGTTCGCCGCAACTGGCCCTGGGCACCGTGCAGGCCCATGTGCACAACATTCTGAAGAAAACCGGCACCACCACCCGCCAAGAACTCACCCAGCTGTTCTGGAAGGGATGAAGAACGGCCGAAGACGGCTGATCCCGTAGGGGGCGGCCGCAGCCGGTGTGAGGGAGATTGGATACAGACTTAACGGAGTCGACCCCGACGATGGTCAGCTTGGCATCGTCGATGTTCACGGTGAACTGGTCGGTCACGTCATTGCCGTCGGAATCGATGACGACAGCTTGGCCGGAAACCTTGACAGGGTACTCGCCCGCATCGGTGCCCGTTGCAGAAGCCTCAACGCCGGAAACGTAGAAGGTCTGACCATTGATCTGGAACTCCAGGGCCTCGAAACCGGATACGGACTTCTCGGTGCCGTCGTAGGTCACGGACTTGGAATTGGGAGTGAGGGTAATCTGGTGCTTCTCGCTACGGTCGGTAACGGTCAAGGTTCCATACGTCTTGTTGATCTGATAGTTGTCCAGATTGGTTCCCTCGTTGGGGATGCATTCGAACGCATTCTCGGAGGAGCCGACGATCTTCTGCGAGCCGGTGAAAGAATAGGTGGCACCTTGGCCATCGACCCAACCAGTATCCCGGGCAGCCTCCCCAACGGTGACCTTGTGATTGGTCAGGGGCTTGCCGTCGTACTCCTTGGAACCACTCGCGGAGGTCAGGGTGACCGGACGCTTTTCGACCGTCAATTTACCTTCGTTCTTCACGATGTTGTAGTATTCGGCAATAGACGGGTCGAGCGTTACACGAATCGCATTTTTCGATATGCCACAATCGGTCTGAGAACCTACAAACTCTATTTCCATATGGTGAATAATAACCGAGTCTTTGTTGGCTATGCGTCGTTTGAATGTAATTACCTCTCTAATAAATCATATTTGTTACTTTTCAGCACCACCAAACCAGATTCTGCCTCCTTCGAACCAGGCACCCACCCCATCAAGATCACGAAGCATCCCCGCCCTCAGCCTCGGCCTGCTAGTCATGTGCCTGTTCACCTTGGAGAAAGCATGCCAAAGGCAGCGCTGGACCATGGTTTGCGGCCACACCTCCGCGACCGCGCGATGAGGACGACGAGGTCCCTGGCGAGGTATATGCCGTCGGCGAAGACGACCCTGTGGACCTCGTCGACGCACTCGGGCATGGGCCAGACCTCCCGGAACTCGGCCGTCCTGCTCCTGAAGGCCCGCCCGCCGCAGTAGGGGCAATAGACGGCCTTCATGGGCACCTCTTCCGAAAAGGTATTTAACGGTTCCGGAAAAGGTTATCTGCCTGCGGGAACGATAGGCAACCGGACACACATTCTGTCCGAGCGGTTAAAAGCGGGCACGGTATTTATACGGCTAAAAAAGGGGCATCGACCTGCGCCGATGCCCCCCAACAGGACACACGTTTTGTCCTATAAGCCTTAGCCAACAGATTGCCTGCACAAAAAACATGGCCACCCGCAAAGGGTGGCCATGTAGATTCTATCTGCAAGAAATCTTTTGCGTGCGTGGTGTGCTTTCGCGCATTCAGTCATGCGCACCTTCGCGCTTTCACACTCTAGCACGTTCATGCGTTCATGCGTTCACGCTTTCCGTATTCTCGCGTTCGCGCTTTCGTACTGGTCTATTCGCCTGTGCGAATTACCACGTGCGGGAATTCATCTGGCGGAACTGAGCAACGGTTGGAGCGTGCGAATTCATGCCGCCGTCAACGTTGATGATCTGTCCCGTGGTGTAGGTACTTTCATCGGAGCCAAAATATACGGCTGCATGAGCAATGTCTTCTGGGCAACCGTAGCGGTTAACCATGATGCTACCCAAGAAGATATCTTTGAGCATCTGAGGAACCTTTGCCTCGTTTTCTGGCGTAACAATCAAGCCTGGACGGATGCAATTGCAGCGGATGTTGTCTTTGCCGTATTGCAAGGCAACGTATTGCGTGAAGATGTCTACGCCCGCCTTGGCGCATGCATAAGCGGTAGAACCTAAGTCGCCTGCACATGATGCCATAGAGCCAATGTTGACGATTGCGCCGCCACCAATTTCTTTCATGTAGGGGATAGCGCACTTCGTTGCATAGAAGGTGCCGCGCAGGTCGCTTTCCAAAATAGCGTCCCACATTTCAAGGGTGAGCTCGTCAACACGACCGTCCTTGAGGGCAACGTTTGCTGCATTGTTTACCAAAATATCGAGCTTGCCGTATTGCTCTACAGTGTCTGCAATAAGCGCTTCGATGCTTGCTGGTTCGGTAATGTCGAAATAGTGGAAGCTTGCCTTGCCGCCTGCTTCAACAATTTGATCAACTACAACTTGGCCTTTTTCGGCACGACGACCACTAATAACAACCGTTGCGCCCTCGGCTGCGTATACCTTTGCGATACCGATGCCAATGCCGCTGGTGGAACCCGTTACGATAGCAACTTTGCCTTCGAGTCTACCCATTGTGTTCCCTTTCTCGTTCAAATAGTCGATAAGGTATTTGTATTCCTTTTTTGCGTGTTTGTGAATATTTGCATAGAAAAAGCGGATGGCAGGCGTGTGGATTTCGGCAGGAAGGGAAGGGGCCGGCCGCGTTGCGTGCACTGCCGTATTCTTTTCTGCAGGATAATATGTTGAGCTGCTCGTTTTTCTGTTTGAATAGTAGACAGATTTAGCATGGTCAGAGGCTGCTAGCAAACAATTTACCCCCTCAACAAAACGCTTGCTCTCTGACATGCCATGCTCGCGCACAAAGTTGGGGCCTTCCCAGACGGGAAGGCCCCTTTGCTGATTATCTTAGCGCTTCATTTCAATGGAGCTGCACCAATGGTATCCGTGCTTATTTATAGTTGTTGCGCTTTCTGAACATGAAGAGCGCCCCAACACCGGCAGCGATCGCAACGCCGCAGATGCCCATCAGGTACAGGGCGGCGCTATCGCCGGTGTGAGGGAGATTGGATACAGACTTATCGGAGTCGCCCCCGACGATGGTCAGCTTGGCATCGTCGATGTTCACGATGAACTGGTCGGTCACATCGTTGCCGTCGGAATCGATGACGACAGCTTGGCCGGAAACCTTGACAGGGTACTCGCCTGCATCGGTGCCCGTTGCAGAAGCCTCAACGCCGGAAACGTAGAAGGTCTGACCATTGATCTGGAACTCCAGGGTCTCGAAACCGGATACGGACTTCTCGGTGCCATCGTAGGTCACGGACTTGGAGTTAGGAGTGAGGGTGATATGGTACTTCTCGCTACGATCGGTAACGGTCAGGGTTCCATACGTCTTGTTGATCTGATAGTTGTCCAGATTGGTTCCCTCGTTAGGGATGCATTCGAATACATTCTCAGAGGAGCCGACGATCTTCTGCGAGCCGGTGAAAGAATAGGTGGCACCTTGGCCATCGACCCAACCAGTATCCCGGGCAGCCTCCCCAACGGTGACCTTGTGATTGGTCAAGGGCTTGCCGTCGTACTCCTTCGAACCACTCGCGGAGGTCAGGGTGACCGGACGCTGTGCGACATTCAATGGAGCATAACTAATGGTAATAGCGTAGTGTTCCTTGAAGTATTCCTCACTACCCGAAGGAAACTCTACGTCAAACGTATTATCCGATTCGCCAGCATTCGTCTGAGAACCGGTCATCGTGTATTTAACTCTGTCTCTGTCAGCAGAAATCCAACCCTCCCCATCTTCATTAATTCCTGTGACAGTAAGAGGGGTGCCGTCATAGATCTTTTCGCCATACGAGGAAGACAAACGTACGGTACGCTTTCTAATCTTGATTCGAATTGTCTCTTCATCCAAATCACCTCCCGAAACCTTCAAAATCACGCTGCCGATTTCAGTTCCCGTCACAGTAACGCGAGATGGATCATCCGTTTTCTTTACAGTGATAGCTCCAGTTTCGCCGTCCTTTTCCCAGCTCCAATCATAACTTGACCTTTCTGTCAAGTTATGATAGCTCGTAATTTCATACCAAAAAATCGGGTCTGTTTTGCCTTTTATTCCCTTAAGCTCGGAGTCGCCTCCCGTATCAGCGAAAGCTGCGACGGGCAGAAAAGATGCTGCCAGCACTGCCGCCAGCATCACCCTCGCAAATCTTTTCGCAAGCGATTGGGAGAGAACTGCAGTTGCGACCTCTCCCCATTTGGAGAATTTGGCATCCATGAAGCTCATGTCTGCTCCAATCGCATCGAATTGAACCAACGTAAAACGCAACACGACGTACAGTTTGTTGCTGCGTTTTTTCCATACGGTAAAGAATAACCGAATCTTTGTTGGCTATGCGTCGTTTGAATGTAATTACCCCTCTAATAAATCATATTTGTTACTTTTCAGCACCACCAAACCAGATTCTGCCTCCTTCGAACCAGGCACCCACCCCATCAAGACCACGAAGCATCCCCGCCCAGGGTTGATTTCCGATCTCAGCCGAACACATTGAGCTGATGGCACGCTCCCGCAGTCAACCGAACGCCCCCGAGGTCCTATCCGGGACCCGGGGGCGGCATTTTCCCAGTTGAAGGAATGGTGGAGATGTGTTTCGATGGGTCCGGTGGCCATGCTCCGCCCGCCGCCCGGCACCTCTTCCCAGACTCAGCCGGACGGTCGGTCCGTCTATTCCGTTTTTTCTCCTAGGCTAGGCCAGCGGGGCATCGCCCCTCTCTGCGCGCGCCCTCTCGATGAGCCCCGGCGTCAGGTCGAGTTCCCCGATGGGCACGTCCCCCACGCCGTAGGCGTCCAGCAGCGCCGCCGCGTCCTCCCCGAGCATCGCCCTGAAGGCGCGCGCGGGCGTCGCGAAGCCGAGCGCGCCGCGGGGCTCGGAGTTCACGTGCGACATGGCCAGCGCCAGGTCGGCCGGGGCGAGCCGGTCGAACCTGATTCCGGCGCCCTTGGGCAGCAGCTTCCTGATCTCGACGTGGTTGCGCTCGCAGGCGCCCTTCTGGTCGCTGCGCCTGGGGTCGCAGTAGAACAGCCTCGTCTCGCCCGGCCCCTCGCCGAGCAGCGCCGCGATCGCCGCCTCGTCGGAGAACTCGGCGCCGTTGTCGGTG
This sequence comes from Collinsella sp. LCP19S3_F2, assembly GCF_052121015.1. NCBI lineage: Bacteria > Bacillati > Actinomycetota > Coriobacteriia > Coriobacteriales > Coriobacteriaceae > Collinsella > Collinsella sp. LCP19S3_F2. Next base: position 1,628 of record NZ_JBQKFA010000009.1, on the reverse strand, counting down.
AGGACGGCGCGGAACACGCGGCGCGTCCCGTCGGCGCCGAGGATGGCCCGGACGCCCTCCAGGGCGCCCGCGACGCACCCGGCGGTCTTCTCCTCCAGCGGCAGCGCGAGCTGGAGCCTGCTGGGGCGGTGCAGCAGCGTGAGCAGGCAGGCGGAGTCCTCCCGGGCCCCCTCGTGTTGATGTTCACTAAGAAGTGGTCCGAGTGATCACTGGGAAATGAGCACCGTGAGCACGAAAAATTGAGCAGTTTAAGCAAGAGGGCCGCGCCCCGGGGACCGGGGGCGCGGCCCTCGCCGTATGGTTTCCCCGGGCGGTTACTTTGGCGAGCCCGCCCGGGAAGGATGGAGGAGATGACCGTGCCCCTGGACACAGTGAATGATATACGGTCGATGGATGCCGCCGGGCGCTCGAGGTCCGAGATCGCCCGAGTGCTCCACGTGAGCCGGAACACCGTGGCGAAGTACGCCGACATGGAGGACATGTCGCCCGCCGCGCCGATGTCCCGGAGGAGGGGCAGGCCCGCGCTCGAGGGCAACGAGGAATGGGTCGCGGGCGTTCTCGAGGCCGACCTCGGGGCCCCGAGGAAGCAGCGCCACACCGCCAGGCGGATCTACGACAGGCTCGTCGCCGAGCGCGGCTACGGCGGCTCGTACTCCACCGTGCAGAGGTTCGTCCGCGAGCTCAGGCTCGCCCGGGCGGCGGCGGGCGGAGAGGGGTACCTCGAGCTCGAGTGGGCGCCCGGCACCTGCCAGGTCGATTTCGGCAACTTCCGCGCCGCGGTCGGCGGGAGGACCCTCGACCTCAAGCTGCTGGTCGCGACGCTCCCGCACTCGAACGACCGGCAGTGCGTCGCCCTCATGTCGCAGAGGTCGGAGTGCCTGTGCGCCGGGCTGCTCGAGATCTTCCGCCGCTGGGGCCGCGCCCCGGCTGCGATGGTGCTCGACAACGCCACTGAGGCGGGCAGGATGGTGCGCGGCGAGGTCACGGAATCGAGGCTGTTCTCGCAGTTCAGGGCCCACTACCGCTTCGAGAGCCGGTACTGCAACCCCTATTCGGGAAACGAGAAGGGCTCCGTCGAGAACGCCGTGGGGTTCCTCCGGCGCAACCTCCTCGTCCCCGTGCCGGCGTTCGGCACGCTCCCCGAGCTCAACGCGTTCCTCGCCGAGGGATGCGCGAGGATCAACGCGGAGTCGCGCTGCCGCGACGGCAGGCCGCACGGGGAGGCCTACCGGGAGGACCTCGCCGCCATGCGCGCCCTTCCCGGCGTGGAGTTCGACGCGGTGAGGTGGGTCGCCGCCCGCGCCGACAAGCGCGGCTACGTCGAGGCCGACGGGCGCGAGTACGTCGCCGGGCCCGCCTGGCACGGGCGGAGCCTGCTCGTCGGCATGCGCGCGACGACGGTGGAGATCCTCGCCGACCGCTGTTTAGGGCAATCTGATTGTTGCTAGTGCGGCACCCATTCTTTTCATCTACGGAAACGAAGAATTTCAGAAAAGGCAAAGGCATGCCGACCAGCCAGGCCTACCGTTGCAATTGCAGCTACCAACTGACAATTGCACAGGAGGCAGGAAGGATGATCAGCATGCCAATGATCGAAAGTATACGAGAGATGTCGAGAAGGGGCCTCT
>NZ_JBQKFA010000008.1:0-86120 GCF_052121015.1 Collinsella sp. LCP19S3_F2 | reverse complement strand
GAAAAACGAATCCAAGTCAGACCATTTCAAATGGTTCGATGTCTGCCCGGATGCGACACATCTGGTGTGTCCATCCTCGCAGTATCCGGTTCTCAAGGTGCACGCCTGCGCTGGTTCCCGGTCCGACCGGGCCGCGCGGCAAGGAGATATATTGCCAGACCGCGAAGCGATGTGGGACGTCAATTCCACTCTTCACAAGTCCTACACAATATATCGCTTCCTATATAAGTAATAGAAAGGCTGGTGCAGAAATACTGTACGTATCAGATGATGACCCTTCGGTTAAGAGATATATAAAGATCGGTCACCTGTAAGTGTCTATCTACCCGCGCTTTTGCTATATAAACCAGCGCCTTAGATAAAAAGAGGGAGCGCCGCGCACAGCGCGACACTCCCCTAGCGATTCAAGAGAATCAATTAGGCCTCGAGAGCCTTCTTGGCGATGGTAGCCAGCTCGTTGAAAGACTCGATGTCCTCGTAAGCCATCTGAGCCAGGACCTTGCGGTCGAGCTCGATACCGGCGACCTTCAGGCCGTGCATGAACTGAGAGTAAGAGATGTCGTTCAGGCGAGCAGCAGCGTTGATACGGGTGATCCAGAGAGAGCGAATCTCGCGCTTCTTATTGCGGCGGTCACGGTACTGATACTGCAGAGAGTGCTGGACCTGCTCTTTAGCATGCTTGTAAGTACGCGAAGCGGCACCGTAGTAACCCTTCGCACGGTGCATAACGGTACGGCGCTTCTTCTTGGCGGCAACAGCGCGCTTAATACGTGCCATGTTCTATCAACTCCTAGACGGTTAAACGAAAAACGGGAACGCTAACTTAGGCGAGACGCGACTTGATGACCTTGCGGTCGGCAGCGGCGATCTCGGTCTCCTGACGGAAGCCACGCTTACGCTTGGTGGACTTCTTGCTCAGGATGTGGCTCTTGAAAGCCTTGGCGCGCATAAGCTTGCCGGTACCAGTCTTGCGGAAACGCTTCTTGGTGCCGCTGTGGGACTTCATCTTAGGCATGAAATACTCCTTAATCGGTTACAGAACACTAGTTACTTAGTATCACTTGCCGCTTTATCCTCATCAAAGGCGCCCTTAATTGGGGCGAGCAGCATAAGCATGTTACGGCCTTCCATCTTAGGCTTGGACTCGACCGTAGCGTAAGGCTTAAGATCCTCGGCGAGACGCTCGAGAACGTTAAGACCCTGCTCCGGGTGAGCCATCTCACGGCCGCGGAACATGATGGTGATCTTAACGCGTGCGCCCTTCTTGAGGAAACGCAGAACGTGGCCCTTCTTGGTCTCGTAGTCGCCAACGTCGATCTTGGGTCGGAACTTCATTTCCTTAACCTCGACCTTGGACTGGTTCTTACGAGCAGCCTTGGCCTTCATGGCCTGCTGGTACTTGAACTTACCGTAGTCCATGACCTTGCAGACCGGCGGCTCCGCGTTGGGAGCGATCTCGACAAGGTCGAGACCCTGATCGTCGGCGACGCGCTGGGCATCGCGGATGGCGAACAGACCGAGCTGAGAGCCATCGACGCCAATCAAACGGCACGAAGATGCAGTGATCTCGTCGTTGATGCGGGTGTCATCAGACTTAGCTATTTTCCCTACCTCCATTCATAAAAAAATAACCCGGCGCTTTTTTGCAACCAGGTCGTACACATAGACATCCTCGATATGAGGAAGAGAATCTAAGTTGTATGACCAGTCAGCTGCTCATTGGCGCCAAAAGGTGGGAACCCTCGGGTTCCTCTTTAGGGCATTGCGGAAACAACGCCTTGGCGATAATAACACGTACCGCTCGTTATCACATTACGTACACGAAAAAGGGGGCCTTAACCCCCTTGAACGCTCTTTTGCATGTATGGTGCCCGAGGCGAGACTCGAACTCGCACGTTGTTGCCAACGGTGGATTTTGAGTCCACTGCGTCTGCCAATTCCGCCACTCGGGCACGTATTGCGTGAGTTAGTTTATCACAGCTTTCCGTAGATTAGTCCGAAAATGGAACTTCGAGCATTTCGATGAGTTCGACCGTGCGGAGCATCTCGCGCTGACGGCATCCGCGACCGTCGACCGAGGCCTCGCCCATCTGGTTATCGTAGGGGTCCTCACGCATACCGTCAAAGACGGGTTCAAACTCTGCCTGGAACCGACAGTTTGCCACCATGCGCCATGGATCGAGGTTGCCAAAGTAGTGGCGGCGGCGCCATTCCTCCCCCATCCTGCGTGCCGAGGATCCAAACGAGACATCGGCGTTAAGCCAACCCGTCTGCGGTGTATAGAACTCCGCCCAGTCATGCGAGCCCACCGAGTCGGGCGCAACGTACAGGCCGCTCTGCCAACGTGCGGGCACGCCGGCGATGCGGCACATGGTGATAAACGTGAGTGCCATAACACCGCAATCACCGCGAAGCGAATGCGCGCAGTCATCGGCGATAGAGCCCAGAAGCAGATACGGTGGCTGGTATCGATAGTCGATATGATGCGTCAAATAATCATAGATAGCCCGAGCGCGGTCGAGCTGATCCTCGAGACCATCGATAACATGTTCGGTCAGCTGCTGCAGATACGGCGTGAATGCAATATGCGGTCGGTCCTCGGAAATATCCTTGGGCAGCGGCGCGTCCATACACGGATGCGCCGGAAGCGCTCCCCCGTAGATATCGCAATAAGCGGCATCAATCAGATAACGATAGGTCACTGAGAACGATCGATCAGCCGAGGAAACCCACGAGGCGGTACGCGCCAAAGCGTTCGCGGGAGCAAGGATCCCCTCCGGCGTCATATCGAGAATCTCGATATGAGACTGCTGGCGGCAGGCTGCGGCAACGGGAAGCCACGCGCGAACGGCCTCCCCCTCCAGAGCACCGGGAACAGACACGGATGCTTTAAGCGTAATGGCACGAGACAGCCCGCCCTGTGATTCCATCTTCTTAAGCATCTGGTTGCGCAGCGCAGTTCCATCCGTAGAATCGGGACGCAGGCCCGGAACCTCCTTGGGATACACACGCAAAGAATCAAGGAAGTTGTCGAGAACGAACAGTTCACCATCGATAAAGCGCCAGTCGATGCGCTTGCGATCGATCAGGTCGTCAAACTGATCCTCGGTAAACTCCGGCCACTCCTCGCGGATCATCGCAATAGCCTGATCGCGCGACACCGAAAAATGAAACGACGTCTCGATCATGCGATACCGCTCGGCACGAACGCAAGCGGCCAACGAGGGATCAGGGCTCTGTTCCAAAAGACGGTCGCAAGCCGCAACAGCCTGCGCCAGGTACCCGGCGTCCTTGAGACGAAGGATCTCAGGTGGCAATCCAATGTCGAGATGCCGGAAATCATCGCAACAAACATCAACAGAGCAACCAACGGGGCCCTCGGCAACAACCTTTCCATCGGCAGGCAAAACATTAACGACAGCCATAACCACTCCCACGCAGAACGACAACCCGAGACCATTGTACCGACATAAAAAGAAAGCCCCAACAAGGGAGCCATCAACACCGCTGAACGGTAGTCAAATAAATAATTCAGCCCAGTAACCCTGTAGCGAGTTAACGAAGGAGGCCCCGTTTCCCCGGAGCTGATTCCATCGCGCGACTTCTGGCGAAGCAAGGTGAGCGCGAGGGAAACAGCGTAGGGGAAACGGGGCCTCCGGCGGGAAGTTAAACCGCTACTTACGCCTTGTTGACGGAGCCAAACTCCTCCATGAGCTCCTTGGTGCGGGCAACGATGGCCTCGCGACCAGGCTTGAGGAGCTTGCGGGGATCGAAGCCCTTGCCCTGCTGATCCTTGCCAGCCTCGATGTACTCGCGGACGCCCTTGGCAAAGACAAGCTGCAGGTCGGTGTTGACGTTGATCTTGGAGATGCCCAGGGAGATGGCCTTCTTGATCTGATCCTCGGGGATGCCGGTACCACCGTGCAGGACGAGGGGCAGGTCGCCGGTCTGAGCCTTGATCTCGCCCAGACGCTCGAAGGAAAGACCGGCCCAGTCGGCGGGATACACGCCGTGGATGTTGCCGATGCCGCAGGCGAGGAAGTCGACGCCCAGGTCAGCAATCTGCTTGCACTCAGCGGGGTCAGCGAGCTCGCCGTTGGAGGTCACGCCGTCCTCGGTACCGCCGATGCCGCCGACCTCGGCCTCGATGGACATGCCCTTGGAGTGGGCAAGCTCAACGAGCTCCTTGGTGCGATCGAGGTTAAGCTGGAAGGTTTCCTCGTGAGAGCCGTCATACATGATGGACGTGAAGCCGGCCTCGATGCACTTGAAGCAGTCCTCGTAAGAACCGTGATCGAGGTGAAGGGCGACGGGAACGGTAACACCCGTGGCCTCGACGGCAGCCTTGACCATGTCGGCGCAGACCTTGAAACCGCCCATCCACTTAGCGGCACCAGCGGTGCACTGAAGGATCAGCGGAGACTTGGCCTCCTCGGCGGCCTGGAGAATAGCCAGAGTCCACTCGAGGTTGTTGGTGTTGAAGGCACCGAGAGCATACTTGCCGGCCTCGGCCTTCTTGAGCATGTCTGCTGCGTTGACGAGCATAAAAGAAACCTCCTGTAAGGTTGCTCCGATAACGCATGAGATTTTACCACGGCGTACCCGAGCGTAAACGTTCGTTTGTTCACGAATATCGTCCAAACAGACTTTTTTTGACCGTTTGCCCTACGGAATCGGCCCGTTGGGGAAAATATCTTGACGTTTAGACACTTCTCGTGCTTAAGCAGCTGACTACAAAGCTACATCTGCATGAAAGGGTTCTGCATGAGCTCGCGCGCCATAGTGGTCGAATCACCATGCCCGGTTAGGCAAACGGTATCGGGCGGGAGAAGCCGGGCGAGCTTGGAGAGCGAGCGCAAAATCGCCGCCTCGTCTCCACCGGCGAGATCGGTGCGGCCGTGGCTGCCCGGGAACAGGGTGTCGCCAACAAAGGCGATGCTTCCCTGCTCGGTGGCGGCGAACAAGACAATGCCACCCGGTGTGTGACCGGGCGTCTCGATCACCTGCAGGCAGATATCGCCCAATTCAATCGTATCGCCCTCAGCAAGCAATCGCGTCGGCTCGCCCGGATCGGGCGTATCGATGCCCCACATCGCTCGCTGCTCCTCGATATTCTCACGAGATACCAACACGTCCTTCGCACCTAACTCATATAGGAAACCCTTACCGACGGCGGCTCGCGCTCCGGCAACGCCACCTACGTGATCGGCATGGCCATGGGTGCAGACAGCGCCTAGCACGTGCGCGTCAGGATGCTTGGCATAGATATGTTCCACAAGACGCTCACCTTCCCAGGCCGGATCGATAATCAGGCATTCGCCGCTCGAGATTACGGCGTAACTGTTGGTCTGAATGGGGCCGTTTACAAGCGCCTCGATCGAAGCCATACCCCGAGGGGTTAAGTCCAAAGCTGCAGTGACCATGAGCACGTCCTCCTTCTACAAGCGTCGAGGCATCAAACGATGCCTCGAACGTAGCCAATATCATTACCGTTGTGCGTTCGTCACGCCTATACGCGACGCTTAAGCTGAGCCCCACCCTCGCCAGGCATCAGACGGCGTGCGTCATAGACCGAGTCGACACTGCTGATGGATGCCAGCAGCGGATCCAGACCGCTCGCGTCCGAAATCTCGACCATAAAGCGCAGGGTCGCAATGCCCTCGCGGTTGGTCGAGGTAGCGGCGGAAAGGATATTTCCGCCTGCATCGCCAATGGCGATGGTGACATCCTTGAGCAAGCCCATACGATCCAAGCACTCGACCACGATCTCGACCTGGAAAAGCGTATCGGCAGCACCATCCCACTCCACGTCAATCATGCGCTCGGGGTGTTCCATGAGACCCTTGACGTTGGGGCAGTTGGCACGATGCACCGAGACGCCTCGACCGCGCGTGATAAAGCCCACGATGTCGTCGCCCGTCACCGGATTGCAGCAATGCGCCAGACGAACCAGCAGGCCGCTGTTGCTCTCGCCCTTGACGATAATGCCGTTGCTTGCACTCTTGCCACGCTTTTGCGGTTTGCGGTTGGAACCGCGGGCAGGCTGCTTGACGACCTCAGCGATGGCTTCGGCCTTGGTGAGCTGCTCCTCGGGCTTGGGATCCAAGATTTGCTCGACCTTATTGCCCACAGCGCGCGGGGCGACCTTGCCCGCGCCAACGGCTGCGAACAGGTCCTCGAGTTGCTTGAAGTTAAACTGCTCCGCCACGGCATTGAGTGCACGCGTGGATCGCGGCGTAGAGATGCCGTACCCGCGCTTGCGCAGGTCCTTGGCCAGCATATCGCGACCGGCAGCAGCGTCATCGTCTTTGGTCGCAGCGGCGAAGTAACGGCGAATCTTTGACTTGGCCGAAGGCGTCTTGACGATCTTGAGCCAATCGCGCGACGGCTTGGAGCTCTTGTTAGTCAGGATCTCGACACGGTCACCCGTCTTGATTTCGTGCGTGAGCGGAGCCACCGCACCGTTGATTTTGGCGCCGACGCAGTGGTTGCCGACCTCGGTATGAACAGCGTAGGCAAAGTCGAGCGGTGTAGAGCCCGCACGAAGCGCCATGACCTCACCCTTGGGCGTAAAGACAAAAATCTCCTGGTCAAACAGGTCGACCTTCAGTGAGTGCAGATATTCTTTGGCATCGGTGATCTCGTCAGAGGCTGCCCAATCGAGCGAGTGCTTGAGCCAGTTAATCTGATCGTCCAGACGCTGTGCGTCGTTGGTCTTGGAGGCAGACGATCCGCCCGATTTCTTATATAGCCAGTGGGCGGCGATGCCGTACTCGGCCTGCTCGTGCATCTCGTAGGTTCGAATCTGAATCTCGAGCGGACGGGCCGTGGGGCCGATAACCGTCGTATGGAGCGATTGGTAGTTATTGACCTTGGGCATAGCGATATAGTCTTTAAAACGACCGGGCATGGGATGCCACAAAGTATGCACGGCACCAAGCGTGGAATAGCAATCGCGCACCGAATGGGTGATGACGCGCAGCGCCACCAGATCATAAATCTCGGAGAACTCCTTGCCCTTGCGCTTCATCTTTTGATAGATGGACCAATAGTGCTTGGAACGACCGTTGATCTGAAAACCCTCAAGGCCAATGCGGTCGAGCTCATCGGTAAGCGTCTTGATAGTCTCGGCCAGAAAGCGTTCGCGAACCTCGCGTGACTCTGCCACCATGCGGGCGATGCGCTGGTAAGCGTCGGGTTCAAGGTAGAAGAAGGACAGATCCTCGAGTTCCCACTTGATAGAGCTCATGCCCAGGCGGTCTGCCAGGGGCGCATACACATCCATGGTCTCGCGCGCCTTAAACAGGCGGCGGTCCTCGCGCAGGGCGGCAAGCGTGCGCATATTATGCAGGCGGTCGGCGAGTTTGACGATGATGACGCGAATGTCCTTGGACATGGCGAGGAACATCTTGCGCAGCGTAAGCGCCTGCTTTTCGTCCATGTTGTCGACTTCGATGTTGGTGAGCTTGGTCACGCCGTCGACGAGCTCTGCCACGGTTTCGCCAAACAGACCCGAAACATCGGCAAGCGAGGTATCGGTATCCTCGACGGTATCGTGCAGCAATGCAGCGCACACCACATCGCAGTCCATCTTAAGGTCGGCCAAAATGATAGCCACCTCGACGGGATGGTTAATGTACATCTCACCCGAGCGCCGCTTTTGGTTGCAGTGCTTCTCGGCAGCAAAGCAGTAGGCCTGCTCCACCTTGGAGAAGTCATCCTCACTCATATATTTAAGGCACAGGCGCTCCAGCTTGTCGTAGCTGTCCGCCATAATCTCGGGCGGCAGATCATCGGCATGCGTATAGTGCTCCATCTCCGAAAAGGGCTGGAGGGCGGAATCATGGGCGGTACGGGCTGCGGCATCCATCGAGGTCCCCTTCCCTAGGCCCGCGGTACGATCGGGCGGTTAATTTTGGTAAGCATATCAGAAGCGCACGAATCGAGTGCCCAACTCCGGAAAGCCGAGAACTCCATGCGCGAGCGCAAGCCCTCCAAATAGCGGATCGACCTGCTCAACTGCACGCGCCCGGGGTTTTCGGTCATCGCGATGCGACGGGTATCGTCAAACCCCGAAACGTGACAGAAACCGAGCTCTTCGAAGATTCCCAAGCCGCTTGCCACCGAACGCTCATCGACCGGCGTGCGCGCGTCGATTGCAAGGCACATCTGCGCAATGTCGATATCGCTTGCGCAGAATGAATCGTCCCCCGTCTTGCCACGATTGGAGCGCCACATGGTCTGCAGCGCCCGATAGAGCGTGACAAGCTCATCGCGCTCGGGCGCGTAACAATCGAGCAGGCGCTCATTAATACGAGCGTCACGAGACGAATAGAGCAGGTGAATCACGGCAGGCTGCCCATCGCGGCCGGCACGGCCACTCATCTGGTTAAACTCAATCGCGCCAAACGGCATGTGGTAGAGCACGACATGGCGGATATCGGGCAGGTTGACGCCCTCGCCGAAGGCCGAGGTTGAAACGATGCAGCTCAGGCTGCCATCTCGAAACGCCTCCTCGACGCGTCGGCGATCGGAACGCGCAAGCCCGGCGTTATAGAACGCGATATGGGTCGCGCAGTCGGGCACACGTTTGCGCAACGTCTTGGCAAGCGCCACGGACTGGTCGCGCGAGTTCACGTAGATGACGGTCTTCTCCCCCGTCGCAACGATCGAAACCAGGCGATTTTCACGGCTCGCAAGGTCACGATCGTCCTCGAGTTGTAGGTTCTCGCGAACGGTCTCGTCGACCACCGTGCTGGTAATCGGCAATACGCGAGCAAGCTCTGCCACAACTGGAGCCGTCGCGGTAGCCGTTGCTGCCATGACAACGGGGTCGCCCAGGGCTTTAAGAATATCGGGCATATCGAGGTATGCACTCCGGTCACCACCCTTAGCAAGACCGGCATGGTGCGCCTCATCGATAACAACGAAGCCAATACGTCCAGAACGCGCAAATCGATCACGGTGGATAGACAAGAACTCGGGCGTCGTGAGAACGATACCGATGCGACCCGAAGCAAGGCCGGCGAACACGTCATCGCGTACGGCCTCCACGGTCTCGCCAGTCAGCACGCCGACACCAATGCCGAGCGCGGCCATCGTCGAGGAAAGGTGATAGGCCTGATCGGCAACGAGCGAACGCAGAGGATAGACAAAAATACTCGCACGCCCGCGAAGAACCGCCTCGCGCGCGGCATGCACATGGAAAATCAGAGACTTGCCACGCCCCGTCCCCATAACGGCCAAAACGCTCTGATGGTCGGCAAGCGCGTCGAGTGCCTCGACCTGCGCGCGATGCGGCTGGTTCGAGCCGATAAAGCTATGGATAAGCGAGCGCGTGAGCTCGGTATAAGAAAGCTGGGCGAGCGTCTCGCGTTTACGCGACTCCAGGCGCAGACCAGAATCCGCCGGTTGCACGCCGCGGCGAAGCTCACATGCCGGATCGTCGATATTGGGCGCCGCGGTATCGCGCACCAAGACATCTTTGATCATGAGCTTGGGCTTCACACGTCCCTGCCAATGCTCGGCCACGGCCTCGAACACCAAGTCGACGGCGCTGTCGCAATTGATGAGCCTATCGATCTGCGGCACGCGGAACATGATGGCCGGCACACTCGCGGCACCATCGGTCGCCACAAAGCGCATGTGCTCGCCGGTTTTGCCCACCACGGCGCGATCGCACATCGTCACGCCCTCGGCGGCCAGAAGCGGCACCTTATTGCCCTGGCCAAACGGCTCAAGACGGGAAATTTGCTCGATGGTCTCGATATTTAGCTCGGAGAGATCAACGGTGGCGGCAACCTCGTCAGTGTCCTCAAAGTCCTCGGCGGGAAGCTCCGACAGCACGGCCGAAAGGCGACGGCGGAACTCATCGAGCTTGGATGCCTCGATGGTCACACCCACCGCACCGGCATGCCCGCCGCGACGAATCAGCAGATCGGAGCAACGCTCGACGGCGTCGAACAGGTTGATCTTGCCCACCGAGCGGCCCGATCCGCGCGCAACGCCATCCTCGATCGAGAAGAGCAGCGCCGGCACGTGATAGCGATTGGTCAAGCGGCTCGCCACGATGCCCTTGACGCCCTCGTGCCAGCCCTCGCCGCCCACGACGATTGCGCGCCCGCCGTCATAAGTCTCCTCGACCTTCGCCATGGCATCGCGCGTAAGCTCGGCCTCGATCTCGCGGCGTTGGCGATTGATTTCCTCGAGCTCGGCGGCAAGCGCGCTCGCTTCGATGGGGTCGCGGGCAAGCAGCAGGTCGAGCGCCAGCTTGGGATCGGCCATGCGGCCGGCAGCATTCAGACGGGGGATGAGCGAAAACGACAGGCCGTCGGCCGTAATGGTAGAAAGATCGGCCTTGGCAAGTGCGGCAAGCGCGATATAGCCGGGACGGGCCGTCACGCGCATCTGCTGGATGCCCTCGGCGACCAGTGCGCGATTCTCGGGCGTAAGCGGCATCATGTCGGACACGGTGCCCAACGCCGCGACCTCTATCAGCGAACGCCAATACGACGGCTTGCCCAAACGCTCGCCCAGGACCTGCACCAGCTTGAGTGCCACGCCGGCACCGGCAAGCTCGCGCGAGGGACCCTTGTCCTCGAGCTTGGGGTCGGTCAGGGGCACGCCCTGCGGCACCTGGTCGGACGGCTCGTGATGGTCCGTGACCACCAAATCGATCCCCAGGCTCTCCAGATAGGAGGCCTCTTCCTTGGCGGCAATGCCGTTATCGACGGTCACGATCAGCTGGGGGCGAGCGAGCTCGTTAACGCGGTCGAGCGCCGCACGCGACAGGCCGTAGCCCTCGTCAAAACGATGCGGAATAAACGGCGTGACGTTGGCGCCAAACGAACGCAGCGCCTCGGTCAACAGACAAGTCGACGTAATGCCGTCGACGTCAAAATCGCCAAAGACGGCGATGCGCTCGTGGCTGCGAATAGCACGCTCAACGCGGTCGACGACGACCGCCATACCCGGAATAACGAGCGGGTCCGCCCAGTCGCGATCGAGCGAAGGCGTCAAAAAAAGCTGGCCTTCCTCGATGGATGTAATGCCGTGCGCAACCATAATGCGCGCCACCAGCCCGGGTATGCCCAGGCCAGCCGAAAGCTCCTTTTCGAGCTCGGGGTTTTGCTGAGCGACCGCCCAGCGATGCGTTGTCTTAAGCGATGACATAGGCGCCCACCCCCGATAGGGGCAGGTCGCCGCGATACCTCTCACGGTTCATAGCGATGAGTCCTCTGTGTATGCCCACTTCGGCAGGCAGATCTGTTGAACTGATTTATTATACCGTGCGGCGCGGACGCACAACGTCCAGCACGCCGTGGTTTCGATAAACGAGGGCGGTAATAGCCTCGAAATAATCGGGCGTTTCAGCCACACGGACGCATGAGAGCGTCTAGCATATCCATTCAAAACGGATTCATGAGCAAAGGGAGTCACAAGCGCATATGAAGCAATGGGTTGGACTGGGTAAGTTCCTCGCGGGGCATATGCAGATCATCGTTCCGATTTGCGTGACGCTCGGCGTGCTCTTTCCCCAGCAGATCGGCGTACTCAAGCCCATCGTCCCCACCCTGTTTGCCTTTATGACGTTCCAAGGCGCCCTCAGCAACACCTTCCATCAGGTAGCCGAAGTATTCCGCCGTCCGCTGCACCTGATTCTGGCGCTGCTGGTCTCGGCGGCGCTTATTCCCATAACAGCCTATGCCATGGGGTCGCTGTTCTTTGGCTCCAACCCCAACCTAGTCTGCGGTATCGTGCTCGAGTACAGCGTACCTGTGGCAGTCACTGCCTTTATGTGGATTAGCATGTTCGGCGGCAACGGCCCGCTCGCGCTCACCATCATCCTGACGTCCTCGGTTATCTCACCCGTTACGATTCCGCTCACGCTTAAGCTCTTGCTGGGCGCCACCGTCTCGATCGACGTGTCGGGCATGATGCAGAACATGGCCTTCATGATCGCTATCCCCGCCCTGCTCGGCATCGTGATTAACGAACTCACGCGCGGATGGGGACACGAGAAGCTCTCCCCCGCGCTCTCGCCCGCCTGCAAGTTCATGATGATGGGTGTTATCGCGTCGAACTCCACCGCCATGAGCGAGTACGTGCTGCACATGAACGCGGTGCGCTTGGAAGTCGCCCTCTTTATTTTGATCTTCGCCATCAGCGGCTTTGTCGTCGGTATTCTGGTAGCCCGCGCACTGCATCTGCCGTATAGCGAAACGACTACCATGTGCTTTACCTGCGGCATGCGCAACATCTCTTCGGGCGCCGTCATCGCCACGCAATACTTTCCGGGCGAAGTCGTATTTCCCGTCATGTGCGGAACGCTGTTTCAGCAGGTACTTGCCTCGCTTATCGGGCATCTCTTTGAGCGTCTAACCGGCGAGGAGCGCGCTGCCCAGCGCAAGCGCGTCGAGGCCGGCCGCGACGCCATGGCACGCTAGGCTGTCCGCATTACGCGGGTGTTAGTCTTGCTATACGAGCGTTTCCAGATGCGCGCGCAGGCGCTCAGCATCGATATCGAGCGTCGTCTCGGCATTGACCTGGGCCAAACGATAGCCGACAAAGTAGGGCGAAACCACCCAACGCGGCAGCGCCTTGGCAATGGTCCGACCGCCCAGGTGATAGAAGAACAAGTTGTACGACTCTGCACGGCCACCGTGGTGCTCGTTTAGGATATAACGCAGAGCTACCTGGATCGCATCGGCGAAGAGATCCGCCTCGGCTTGGTCCCGCGTGTCATCGCTGGCGGCGATTCCCCGCGGAGCTGAAACGTTGACCTCAAAGAACCCCATAATCGGTTCGGTTGAGATGTTGACCGCAATTCTCCCCTGTTGCCAGACATTGATGCCTTCGAAATTGGCGGAAGTCAGCGAAGCATAGCCATCTTCCTGCTCCAAACCCACAATCTGCATGTGCGGATGAACGAGACTACCGCCCGAGAGCGGACCCTTGTTCTTGTACATGAGCACGCTTCGATACTGCTGTGAATCGATCATCTGCTGCCAGCAACCCAGGGCAAACCGCATCACATGATGCAGCTCGTCCGGCGCATAGGTCACCAGATCTGCGTCGTGGTCGGCCGACTCGATCAGCACGGTTTGACGGGTGGCGCGCAGGGTCTTGAACTTATTCTCGAGCCAGATACAGTCACCGTCGCGCCGGATGATATTGGCGAGTTCCTCGGTATCGCAAAAGGGGCACGCGGTGCCAGGGCGCCGGTTGTCGTCGGGCTTCCCGCTCGCCTGCTGAACGTCAAATACCAGGGGCACGGGTTATACCTCCAGCGGCACGATCTTGGTGCCATGGAGCTCGGAGACGCCCAGTGCCGCAGCCACGGTATCGCGGTTGGCCGTGGAAATGCCGCCGCCGGGAAGGATGGTCAGGCGATCGTTCGCGTAGTCGATAAGGTGCGACAGATGCTCCAGGTTGTCCTCAATCGGCGTGCCGGCGGCACCGCCATGCGTCAGGATGCGCGTTATGCCGCAATCGGCGAGCGTGTCAATCGCGTCGAGCTGAGCCTCGGGCGAGAGCTGGTCAAACGCCATGTGAAAGGTGATGTCGATGGGCTCGCGCTTGCACTCCTCGGTCGCGCAGCCCGCAGCCATCACGAGGGCGCCCAACGCAAGTTCATCGAGCGCCCATCCGCCGGCACAAGGCTTGCAGCAACCAAAGACCAAGCCATCGACGCCAGCGCTTACGGCAAGGCCCAAGTCCATCTCCATCATGCGCAGCTCGTCCTGGTTGTAGTAAAAGTCGCCGCCACGCGGACGGATCATGCACATCACCCGTGCATCGTGCTCGCGAGCATAGCTGGTCGTAGCGCTGATAACGCCGGCCGAGGGCGTGGTGCCACCAACCGCAAGGTTGTCGCACAGCTCAATGCGTCCCGCACCGGCCGCAATGGCCGCCGGCACCCGCTCAAAGTTCTCGGCACAAAACTCGTACAGCATAGATAGACCCCCAGATGACACTTCTATTTCCACACGGCATTGTCGCACTTTAAATACCAAGCCAACGGATCATTTCAAAAGGGGCGCTGACCGAGTTGGTCAGCGCCCCAATTACTGGATGGATTAACCACCAAGATAAGCTTTGCGGACGTTGTCGTCGTGCAGCAGCTCTTGGCCGGTGCCGGTCATGGTGATCTTGCCGGTCTCGAGCACGTAGCCGCGTGTGGCGATGGAAAGCGCCATCTGCGCGTTCTGCTCGACCAGGAGCACCGTGGTGCCGGCCTTGTGCAAATCCTCGACAATCTGGAAGATCTGCTCGATCAGGATCGGCGCCAGACCCATGGAGGGTTCGTCGAGCATGAGCAGCTTGGGGTTACTCATAAGGGCACGACCCATAACGAGCATCTGCTGCTCGCCGCCCGAAAGGGTGCCGGCCACCTGGCGACGGCGTTCCTTCAGGCGCGGGAACTGCTCGTAAACACGTTCGAGGCCCGGGGCAACCGTGGACTTGGGCTGTGTATAGGCACCCATCTCCAGGTTCTCCTCGACCGTCATCTGCAAAAAGGCACGACGCCCCTCGGGTACCTGAGACAGGCCCTTGCCAACCAGCTTGTCGGCGGGCGTATGGATAATGTCCTCGCCCATAAACTTGATGGAGCCGGTCTTGGAGCGCAGCAGGCCCGAGACAGTCTTGAGCGTCGTGGACTTGCCGGCGCCGTTCGCGCCAATCAGGGCAACGATCTCGCCCTCGTTAACGTTAAAGGAGATGTCCTTAATGGCGTGGATGGCGCCGTACCAGACGTTGATGTTGTAGACGGAAAGCATCGGCTCTGCCATTTAGTTCTCCCCCTTATCCTGCTTGCCCAGATAAGCCTCAATAACGGCTTCGTTGTTCTGGATTTCCTCGGCCGTGCCCTTGGCGATGACCTTGCCAAAGTTAAGCACGCAGATACCCTCGCAAATATTCATGACGAGCGACATGTCGTGCTCGATGAGCATGATGGCAATGCCAAAGGTGTCGCGAATCTTGACGATGTTCGCCATGAGCTCCGCAGTCTCGGACGGGTTCATGCCGGCGGCAGGCTCGTCGAGCAGTAGTAGCTTGGGATTGGTGGCAAGCGCGCGGACGATCTCCAAACGACGCTGAGCGCCGTAAGGTAGCGAGCCGGCCTGCTCGTTTGCCAGATGTTCCATATCAAAGATAGACAGAAGCTCCATGGCGCGCTCATGGGCGGCCTTCTCGTGCTTCCAATACGTCGGCAGGCGCAGCACGCCCTCAAAGCCGGAGTAGCGCTCCTGGTTGTGCAGGCCGACCTTTACGTTGTCCTCCACCGTCATGGTGTTGAACAGGCGGATGTTTTGGAAGGTACGAGCGATACCCATGCGGTTGACCTGGTAGACGGACTTGCCCGAGGTGTCCTCACCGTCGAGCAGGATGGTGCCGTGCGTGGGCTGGTACACCTTGGTGAGCAGGTTGAAGACCGTGGTCTTGCCGGCGCCGTTGGGGCCGATGAGACCGGCGATCTCGGTCTTACCGATGGTCAGGCTAAAGTCGTCGACCGCCTTGAGGCCGCCGAACTCAATGCCCAGGTGGATGCACTCGAGCGCCGGGCGCTCGCCCAGGTCGCGGTCGGGAACGATGGCGCCAGAAGGATACGGGACCATCTTGCCCTTGTTGAACTCAAACTTACTGGGCATCGGTTGCCACCTCCTTCTTGGAAGCAAAGCGGTCCTTAATGCGCGCGAAGAACGCCTTGAGCTGCGGGTTGTTAGTAAAGACCATGACCAGAATCAACACGATGGCGTAGATGAGCATGCGGTAGTCCGAGAACTGACGGAGCAGCTCGGGGAGCACCGTGAGCAGCGCCGCCGCGATGACGGAACCGCGCATGTTGCCCAGACCGCCCAGGACCACGAACACCAGAATGAGAATCGACGTGTTGAAGTCGAACTTAGTGGCGGAGAGCTGCGAGAAGTTACCGCCGAAGAGGGCTCCGGCAGCACCGGCGAGAGCGGCGGAGACCACGAAGGCGATCATGCGGTACTGGGTGACGGAGATACCCACGGACTCGGCAGCGATCTTGTTATCGCGCACGGCCATGATGGCACGACCGGTGCGGCTGCGGACCAAGTTGAGCACAATCACGAGCGCAACCATAACCAGGATGGCGCCAGCAAGGAACGTCGAGTAGGTCGAAACACCAGATGCGCCCTGGGCACCCTTGATGATAGCGGTGCCGTCTTCGAGCAGGTGCAGGTCGTCGATCGTGGAATTGCCCGTGATGTTAAAGATCACGTGCAGGCCGCGGGAATCGACGCCCACAATGAGGCAGGTAACGATCTCTTTGATAATCTCGCCAAAGGCCAAGGTTACGATGGCCAGGTAGTCACCGCTCAGGCGAAGAACCGGAATACCGATCAGGAAGCCCAGAATGGCGGCGGCGATAGCGCCGACCACAATGCTGATGATCAGACGCACCGGGTCAGACGGAACGACGCTCTCCAGCGCGACGGCGGTGACGATTCCCGTATAGGCGCCGACGCTCATAAAACCCGCGTGGCCCAGCGACAAGTCGCCCGCGATGCCGACGACGAGGTTGAGCGAGATGGCCATGACGATATAGGCCGTGATGGGAACCAGCTGACCGACAATCATGCGCGGAATCATGTGGTTAGACTGCATAAAGAACACGATGGCGAACGCCACAACGCACATGGCGTACGTGACAAAGTCGTGACGCGTCTGCTTGTCTGTAAGAAACTTCATAACGCTCACCTACACCTTCTCGGGTACGTACTTGCCCAAGAGGCCGGCAGGCTTGACGAGCAGGACGATGATCAAAACGCCAAAGACGATGGAGTTGGCAAGGCTCGTGGAAATGTAAGCCTGCGCCATCGCCTCGATGATGCCGATGAGAATGCCGCCGACAAAGGCACCGGGGATGGAGCCGATGCCGCCGAAAACGGCAGCGTCGAAGGCCTTGATGCCAGGCATGGCGCCCGTGGTGGGCTGCAGAACCGGCGAGTAGGAGCACAGGAGCACACCGGCGATGGCGGCAAGGGCGGAGCCGATGGCGAACGTCATCGAGATGGTGCGGTTGACGTTGATGCCCATGAGCTGAGCGGCGGCCTTGTCCTCGGACACGGCGCGCATGGCCTTGCCCATCTTGGTCTTACCTGTAAAGATCATCAGACCGGCCATGATAACCAGACAGGCGACGATGGTGACGAGCGAGACGGCACTTACGTTGAACTTGGCCAAGAACTCCGGCACCGGGAAGGTGACGAGCGAAGTGAAGTTCTTGGGCGTGGCGCCCCACAGAAGCTGCGCGGCATTCTGCAGGAAGTAGGACACACCGATGGCCGTGATCAGAACGGCCAGCGGGCCTGCTTGGCGCAGCGGCCTATAGGCCAGACCCTCAATGAGAACACCGAGAACCGTGCAGACCACACAAGAGAGAACTACAGATGCCCAGCCCGGGAGGCCGAGATACGACGTGGCGCAGAACGAGACATAGGCACCGACCATGATGACATCGCCGTGAGCGAAGTTGAGCATCTTGGCGATACCGTAGACCATGGTGTAGCCCAACGCGATGATGGCGTAGACGCTGCCCATGGACAGGCCGTTGACCAGGTATTGGATAAAGACCGTCATGTTCCACATCCCCCTTTCGAATAGGTTTCCAGTTGATGTATGAAACAGGGACGTTACGTTGTCCCCAGATACCAAGCAAGCAGGGAAGGCGAAAACCTCCCCTGCTTGGGATCAAAACCGCTCTATGTAAGGCGGCCTATTAGGCCAGTACGTACTTGCCGTCGGTGATGACATACGCCGTAGGATCCTTCTGGACCTGGCCCTTGTCGTTCCAGGAGAGCTTGCCGGTCAGACCGTCAACGGTAATCTTGAGCATAGCCTTGGGCAGCTTCTCGGCGACCTCGGTCGGGTCGGCGTCGACACCAAGACCGGCCTCCTTGAGGGCCTCGGCCACCGCGTGCACGCCGTCGTAGGCATCGGCGGCAAACTGGTCGGGGGTATCGCCGTACTTATCCTTGTAAGCGTTGACGAAGTCGGCATTCTTCTCGTCGTCGGCGGAGAACGGGGTCATGAGCAGCAGACCCTCGGCAAGAGAGGTGTCGAAGCCCTCGACGCCCAGGATGCCGTCCATGCCGTCGCATCCCATCATCTTGACGTCGTAGCCCATGTCCTTGGCGTTCTTGAGCAGGACGGACGCCGGCGTGTAGTAGATCGGCGCAAAGATCATGGTGGCGCCGGCCTGCTTGGCCTTGGTCAGCTGGTTGGTAAAGCTCGTAGCGGAGTCGTCCTTAAAGGTCTCCTCGTCAACAATCTCGAGCTTAGACTCAGCGGCCTGAGCCTTAAAGGAATCTGCAATGCCCGAAGAATAAGCGTCGCCGGAGTTATAGAACAGCACGAACTTCTCGTCCGCATACTTCTCTGCCAGGAACTTGGCAGCGTTGACGCCCTGGTTGGGGTCGGTAAAGCAAACCTGGAAGACGCAATCCTTTCCGTCGGTGACGTCCTCGGAGGACGCGGACGGGGTGATCATGAATGTCTTGGGGTCGTTACTGCACTCTGCGGCAACGGCAACCGACGCACCCGTGGTGGTCGGGCCGACGAGGGCCTGCATGCCCCAGTCGAGCAGGTTATTAAAGGCGTTGACGGCCTTCTCGCCGTCGGCCTGGTCGTCCTCGGCCTTGCTGGCAAGCGGCAGCTCCTTGGTGGAGAAGTCCTTGCAGCCAAGCTCGACGCCCTGGGTAACGGACTTGCCGTAAGACGCGGCGGCACCGGTCAGCGGGCCAATGGTGCCGATCTTAAACGAAGCGTCGCTCGAAGCGGAACCGCTGTCGCCGCCGTTGGAGGAGCAGCCAGCTAGAATGGACATCGCCCCCAGACCTGCTGCGCTCGCGATAACGCTCCTGCGATTCATAACAGGGTTCAATGACTTACCGGTGAGGCTCGACATGCGGCTCTCCTCTCAAATCTCGTCGGGTTTCGGTTACCCGACAGGCCATCCTCCGCCGTCTTCGGCGTTCGCAAAATAGTAGACGCTTTAGTTGAGAAAAGTGGCGATTATTTCAACTTTTCTTTTGCCTTGTCCATTTATCCATAATTATGCGTATTTCTGTCGGTTTATACAGTTTAGCGACTTTATTGTGTGAAAGTAATGTTTCCGTTCTGTTACAAGCTTTCCTGCCCTGAATAACATGGCCCCACCGGTCTCGTTATATGCACTTAGGCGGCGATGTACTTGCCGTCCTGAATCACATAGGCCGTAGCGGGCTTCTCGACTTGGCCCTCGTCGTTCCACGTGAGCTCGCCTGTCAGGCCCTCAATCTTGATCTTGCGCATAGCCTTGGCAAGGTCGCCGGCAATGTCGGCGCCGTCGACCGTAATGTCGATGTCCGCCTCATCGATTGCCTCGACAATCGCGTGGATGCAGTCATAAGCATCGGCGGCAAACTGGTTGGGCGTCTCGTTGTAGGCGTCCTTATATGCCTTGACGAAGTCGGCGTTCTTCTCATCGTCGGCAGAGAACGGGGTCATGAGCAGCACGCCCTCGGCAAGAGAGGTGTCGAAGCCCTCAACGGAGAGCAGGCCGTCCATGCCGTCGGTGCCCATGAGGGTCATTTCGTAGCCCATGTCCTTGGCGTTCTTGAGCAGGACGGACGCCGGCGTGTAATAGATCGGGGCAAAGATAAGCGTGGCGCCGGCCTCCTTGGCCTTGGTGAGCTGGTTGGTAAAGCTCGTGGAAGAGTCGTCCTTAAAGGTCTCGGTATCGACGATATCGAGCTTGGACGCCTTGGCCTGCTCGGCAAAAGCGTCGGCAACGCCCGAGCTATACGTATCGCCGGAGTTGTAGAACAGGGCGATCTTGGCGTCTGCATACTTCTCGGCCAGGAACTTCGCGGCGCTGGCGCCCATGGTGGGATCGGTGAAGCAAACCTGAAAGACCGTGGTCTTATCCTTGGTGACGTCGAGCGACGAGGCCGAAGGCGTGACCATGAGCATATCGTCGGCGATCTCGCCCGAGACGGCGACGGCGGCACCAGTCGTGACGGGGCCGACGAGCGCCTGCATGCCCCAGTCGCACAAGGTATTGAAGGCGTTGATGGCCTTCTCGCCGTCGGCGACGTCATCCTCGGACTTAAGCGAGAGTTTGAGATCCTTGGTCGAGAAATCCTTGGCGGCGAGCTTGGCACCTTTCTCGGCCGAAACGCCATAGGTTGCCGCGGCGCCGGTCAGAGGGCCGATGACACCGATCTTGAAGGTCTTACCGTCATCGGCGGAGCCGCCGTCCGAGCCACCCGACGAGCAACCAGCGAGCGCGGCAGCGCTGCCGAGCGCCGCGGCGCCGGCGAGAAAGTTCCTACGGCTGAGCGTGCTGTTGATGTTGAACATGGTGTCCCCCTTTTTCGCTGGCCGCGGTGCGGCCGTCTTGCGGTACGGGGCAAACCTTATGGCGCAAACGTTGACAGTTTGTTACGGAGTTCCGTTTGTAGCGAGCATGTTTCCAATGTTTCCGCAGCGTTTCGGGGGTGCCGTTTTGTGCGACTCCTGTTGCCTGGCGAGCACGCGCTCTCGGTTCACGCTAGAATGCACTCAACATTACTTGATCAATCAATCTATAAGATGCACGAAGGAGCTATCTATGAGCGAACCCCTGCGCACCGTGAACGTCGGTCTGATCGGTCTGGGAACCGTCGGCGGCGGCGTGGCCCGTCTGATCAAGAGCCACCACGATGAGTACCTGGCCGCCTACGGCATCGACCTTAAGCTGACCCGCGCCTGCGCGCTTGCCTGGGAGCAGGCCGAGGCAGCCGGTATTGAGCGCGAGGCCTTTACGAGTGACTGGCATGACGTCGTTACCGACCCAGCCGTCGATATCGTCGTCGAGCTGATCGGCGGCGAGCATCCCGCGACCGAGATCTTCACCACCGCCTTTGAGCACGGCAAGCACGTCGTCTCTGCCAACAAGGCCCTGCTGGGCCGTCACGTCGAGACGCTTGCCGAGAAGGCGCGCGCGTGCGGCGTGCAGATTAAGTGCGAGGCCAGCTGCGGCGGCGGCATCCCCATCGTGAGCACGCTCGAGCACGACCTGGTGGGCAACAAGATCCTGACCATCGCCGGCATCCTCAACGGCACCACCAACTACATCCTGTCGCGCATGGACGCCGAGGGCGCCGATTACGCCGACGTGCTCGCCGACGCGCAGGCCAAGGGCTACGCCGAGGCCGACCCGTCCGCCGACGTCGACGGCTTCGACGCCGCCAGCAAGACGGCCATCCTCGCCTCCATCGGCTTTGGCACCCGCGTTACCACCGATGATGTGTACCAGCAGGGTATCCGCACCATCGGCGCCGAGGACATCGCCCAGGCCCGCGAGCTCGGCTACACCATTAAGCTGCTCGGCATCGCCCGCAACACCGAGGCCGGCGTCGACGTCCGCGTGCATCCCACGCTGATCCCCGCCGACCACATGCTCGCCAAGGTCAACGGCGCCATGAACGCCGTCTACGTGGTAGGCGACGCCGTGGGCGAGACCATGTTCTACGGTGCCGGCGCAGGCTCCTTCCCCACCGCGAGCGCCGTCGTGGGCGATATCCTGTCGCTCTCCGAGCAGATCAGCCGCGGCGTGGCTCCGCTGCCCGAGATTGAGCCCTATGGCCACAACCTCGCCTTTAAGCCCATGGACGAGCTCCAGACCAAGTACTATGTGCGCCTGAAGGTCGCCGACCGCGTGGGTGCCCTGTCCGAGACGGTCGATATCTTTGCCAAGCACAACATCTCGATCTCGCTCATCAACCAGGTCGAGGACGGCAAGTCGGGCGTCAGCGATGCCTGCTCGGTCATCTTCCTGACGCACCGCGCGCTCGAGAAGGACGTCCAGGCTGCCGCGGCCGAGCTTGCCAGCGTCGACTGCGTGGCCGAGGTCGCCAACGTCCTGCGCATCGAGAACGTCGAGGCCTGGACCGAAGGCGTCATGGCCAACTAACCCAACGCTCGCCTAGCAATGCGCGCTTTGAGGGCTCCCGTCCGATGTGGGACGGGAGCCCTTTTGCCTCCTGCCCTAAGCACAACGGCAGAGCACATTTGCGCGAGCCGCCCATCGGTAACGCGCGCTACCGTTCACCGATATGCAAACGCGGTCGATTCCGGCTACCGCTACGCTGTGCTGAGAATGTCCGCCCGCGATGAGAGGAAGCACTATGTTGCTCGAGGGCAAGAAAGCAATCGTCACCGGAGGCACGCGCGGTATCGGCTATGCCATCGCCTGCCGTTTTATCGAAGAGGGTGCCGCCGTCACCGTCTTTGGCTCGCGCCAGGAGACTGCCGACGCGGCCGTTGAGAAGCTGGCGGCCGCCTATCCCGACGCCAAGGTCTGGAGCCGCTCCTGCGACCTCACCTCACTCGAGGCCGTGACCGAGGCTTTTACCCAGGCTGCAACCGACATGGGCGGCTTGGACACGGTCGTCAACAACGCCGGCATCTCCCAGCGCTCGCCGCTTTTGGACTACACGGCCGAGGAGTTCGCCAAAGTCATGGACCTCAACGTCGTCGCCGTCTTTAACGGTCACCAGGCGGCCGCCAAGATTATGACCGAGGCCGGCCACGGCGGCACCATCACCACCACGAGCTCGATGGTCGCCAAGTACGGTCAGCCCTCCGGCGTCGGTTACCCCACGTCCAAGTTTGCCGTCAACGGCATGGTCCAGTCGCTCTCGCGCGAGCTCGCCCCCATGGGCATTCGCGTCAATGCCGTCGCACCCGGCGTAACCAAGACCGATATGGTCGCCAACCTGCCCGAAGAGGTCATCAAGCCCATCATCGCCACCATTCCGCTGGGTCGCATGGGCGAGCCCGAGGATGTCGCCAACGCCTTTGTTTTCCTGGCGAGCGACATGTCCTCCTACGTCACGGGCGCCGTGCTCCCCGTCGACGGAGCCGCCCGCTCCTAAAGGTCGCAAGCCACGACTTCGAACCTCAACGAGGCCCAACGCAAAAGGCGCGCTGCCTGCATCAACCGCAGGCAGCGCGCCTTCTTCTGTTTGTAAGGGAAACTGCGTCCCGGTATTTCAGCTCAGAACGGGACACAGCTTCCTTCAGGGCCATGTTTCGGAAAATGCGCCCCGTTTTGAACGCCAATTCTGGGACGCGCTTTCCTCAAGGCCTTTGATTCGGAAAGCGCATCCCATTTTGAACCTTCAGACTGGGACGCGCTTTCCGGCAGGAGTCCAAAGCGGAAACCGCATCCCACTCCGGACGTCCATTCTGGGATGTGACTTCCCGATGGGGGCCGATGCGGAAACTGCGTCCCGTTTCGGGTCTTTAAAGCGGGACGCGGCTTCCCCTAGGGAAGCATCTCGTTATTTGCCGTCGTCGTCCTGGGCTTCATCGCGCGCGTAGAGCTCCAGCATGCGGCGGCGGTATTCGCGCACGGCGAGCTTGGCGCGCTCCAGGCGGCGGCGCTCACGCGGAGTCAGCTCGGACGGGTCGATCTCGTCGCCATAGGTCTTCTCAGCCAGCAAATGAGCGGCGTCCACGATACGGGCATCGATGTGGCCGCTTGCCGCCTCGGTCGAGAGGCGGTCAGCAATGGAATCAAGGGTAGGTATGCCGTCGAGCGAACGCCCATGGCCATGCGAGGTCAAAAGCTCATGCTCGCGCGCGAGCAGGCTCGCTAGGTCGTGGTGAGCGCGCAGGATATCGAGTGCGTCGGCAGGGTGCTCGGCGACCTCTGCCACGGCAGTGGCCGGCGCGGCATCGACCACGCGATAGAAGAGCTGCGCGAGCAGCGGCATCAAGAACACCGTGATGGCACCGGCGGCTACCATAACCGAGGCGACGTCTTGCGACAGAGCGCCTGCGTTGACGGCCACACTCGTCACGGCAACGATGATCGGCAGGGCCGTGGTGCAGTACAGGGCCACGGTAATGCGGCCATACGCCGAAACGTCACGTGTCGCGGGACAAATGCTCATAGAGACAAGGATCGGTACGGCGCGAATGATCAGCAACGCCGCGATAAAGCCCACGAGCAGACCCGGGCGCGACGCCACGGCCGTCAGGTCAATCTTTGCGCCCGACACGGTAAAGAACACCGGAATCAAAAAGCCATAGGCCAGGCCATCGAGCTTGGTCTCGAGCGTATGGTTGCCCTCGGGGATGATATAGCGCAGGACAAAGCCGGCGGCAAAAGAGCCCAACACGATGTCGAGGTCAAAGATGGCGGAAAATGCCACGAGTGTGACCAGGATGAGCACCGTCAGGCGCACGAATGTCTGCGACGTCGTGTCGGCCCGTTCCTCGACAAACGCAAAGAAGCGGCTGCCGACGCGCTTGGAGCGGCTCGGAACCACGGCCAACAGCACACAGACCAGTGCAAACAAGCCAAGGATCACGAGCGTCTGGATACCAGTACGAGCGGAGAGCAGCACCGACATGGCAAGCACGGGACCGAGCTCTCCCCACGTGCCATAGGCAAGGATGGAGTCGCCCACGCGCGTGCCGGTCAGCGAGCGCTCACGCATGATGGGCACGAGCGTGCCGAGCGCCGTCGAAGTGAGCGCCAGCGTCACGGCGATACCGTCGAAATGGCTGACCGAGAACCACGGGGTAAAGCGCACGGCAAGCCAGGCAATGCCAAACGTGACGACCCACGTCGCCATGCCGTAGCGTCCCTCGACGCCCGTGATGTTCTTGGGGTCGATCTCAAAGCCGGCAAGCAGGAACAAAAAGGCCAGACCGAGCTCGGACACAAGCGAGACCTCGGCATCTACATGGATGACGCCGAGCATGTGAGGTCCCAGCACCGCGCCGAACACGAGCAAAAAAACCGTCTCGGGAACGGGCTTTCCGGGAATCGCCGATGCGATAAAGGGGCTTGCGAAGGCCACAAGCGCGATGATGGCGAGCGAAACGAATGCCATGAGATGCCTTTCTCTTGTTTGCGCTTCACTGTAGCACCCTCGCCGTCCTCAATACGCCATGAGCTGTCGTATCATAGTGACGTTTACAAACATGTGGCTCAAGGCGACCGCGAGGCTTGTCCCGCAAACCGACCGCTGCCGCATACCGCACCGTACGCCCAACCGATCAGGAAGGCAGGAACCAATGGTCTCTCGTATTTACGTGGAGAAGAAACCCGGGTTCGACGTCGAGGCTCAGCAGCTCAAGGGCGAGCTGACCGAAATTCTCGGCATCAAGGGCATCGAGGCCCTGAGGATCATCAACCGCTACGACGTCGAGGGCATCGACGAGGAGCTTTTCCGCTCCTGCGTGCCGGCCGTCTTTAGCGAGCCCCAGGTCGATGTGACCTACGACGAACTCCCCGCAAGCGATGGCGCCGTCTTTGCCGTCGAATTCCTGCCTGGCCAGTTTGACCAGCGCGCCGACTCCGCCAGCGAGTGCGTGCAGCTCATCAGCCAGGGCGAGCGCCCCGCCGTGCGCTCCGCCAAGGTCTATATGATCTCGGGCGCTCTGGACGAAGCCGCCATCGAGGCCATCAAGCACTACGTGGTGAATCCCGTCGAGGCCCGTATCGCCTCGCTCGACCTACCCGAGACGCTGCACATGGAGACCCCCGAGCCCCAGCCCGTCGAGGTGCTCGACGGCTTCCGCGAACTCGACGAGGCCGGCCTTGCCGCCTTTATCTCCGAGCGCGGCCTTGCCATGGACGAGGCGGACATCGCCTTCTGCCAGCAGTACTTCCGCGATGAGGACCGCGACCCCACCATCACCGAGATCCGCGTGATCGACACCTATTGGTCCGACCACTGCCGCCACACCACCTTCGGTACCGTCCTGGACGATGTGACAATCGATGACGCCGTGGTACAGCAGGCCTTCGACCGCTATATGGAGATGCGCCACGAGCTCGGTCGCGACGCCAAGCCCGTCTGCCTCATGGACATGGGCACCATCGGTGCCAAGTACCTTAAGAAGACCGGCGTCATGACCGATGTCGACGAGTCCGAGGAGATCAACGCCTGCACCGTCAAGGTGAAGGTCGATGTCGACGGCGAGGACCAGGACTGGCTGTTCCTGTTTAAGAACGAGACCCACAACCACCCGACCGAGATCGAGCCCTTCGGCGGTGCCGCCACCTGCGTGGGCGGCGCCATCCGCGACCCGCTCTCTGGCCGCAGCTATGTGTACCAGGCCATGCGCGTCACCGGCGCCGGCGACCCCACCGTCCCGGTCTCCGAGACGCTCGAGGGCAAGCTGCCGCAGCGCAAGCTCGTGACTACCGCTGCCGCCGGCTACTCCAGCTACGGCAACCAGATCGGCCTTGCCACCGGTCAGGTCAACGAACTCTATCACCCCGGCTACGTGGCCAAGCGCATGGAGGTCGGCGCCGTCGTGGGCGCCACCCCGGCAAACCACGTGCGTCGCGAGTGCCCCGCCCCCACCGACAAGATCATCCTGCTGGGCGGCCGCACCGGCCGTGACGGCATCGGCGGCGCCACCGGCTCCTCCAAGACCCAGAACACCGATTCCATCGAAACCTCGGGTGCCGAGGTCCAGAAGGGCAACGCCCCGGTCGAGCGCAAGCTGCAGCGTCTGTTCCGCCGCGGCGACGCCTGCCGCCTGATCAAGCGCTGCAACGACTTTGGCGCCGGCGGCGTCTCGGTCGCCGTGGGCGAGCTTGCCGACGGCCTGTATGTCGACCTGGACACCGTGACCAAGAAGTACGACGGCCTGGACGGAACCGAGCTCGCTATCTCCGAGTCCCAGGAGCGCATGGCCTGCGCCGTCGCCGACGGTGACGTCGAGGAGTTCATGGGTTATGCCGCCGAGGAGAACCTGGAGGCGACCGTCATCGCCGAGGTTACCGCCGAGCCGCGCATGCGTATGGCCTGGAACGGCGTCGCCATCGTCGATCTGTCCCGCGAGTTCCTCAACTCCAACGGCGCACCCAAGCACCAGGTCGCCCACGTGTGTGCCCGTAGCGTGTGGCAACCCAGCTGGGCCGGCACCACGCTTGCCGAGCGCATGACCTCGCTTGTCACCAATCTCAACGTCGCCTCCAACAAGGGCCTTTCCGAGCGCTTCGACTCCACCATCGGTGCCGCTACCGTGCTCATGCCCTTTGGCGGCAAGACGCAGCTCACCCCGAGCTCTGCCATGGTCGCCAAGTTCCCCGTGGACGGCGAGACCACCACGGCGAGCGCTATGGCATGGGGCTTCAACCCCTACCTGATGGAGGCCGACCAGTTTGCAGGCGCCTACCTGTCCGTGGTCGAGTCCATCGCCAAGCTCGTTGCCGCCGGCTTTGAGCACAAGCGCGCCTACCTCTCCTTCCAGGAGTACTTTGAGCGCCTGCGCACCGAGCCCGAACGTTGGGGCAAGCCCATGGCAGCCGTCCTGGGCGCCCTTATGGCCCAGGTCGACCTGGGTGCCGGCGCCATCGGCGGCAAGGATTCCATGAGCGGCTCGTTTGAGGACGAGGCCGGCGAGCTCAACGTTCCGCCGACCCTGATCAGCTTCGCTGTCGCCGTGGGCCGTGCCGCCCGCGCCGTCTCCCCCGAGTTTAAGGGCCTCACGCACCGCGTCGTTCGCATCGCCCCCGCCACCTATGGCGAGGACTACCGCCCCGATGCCCAGCAGCTGCTCGCCGCGTTTGACGCCGTCGAGGCGCTCACCGCTACCGGCGACGCCCTGGCCGTCTCCACGCCCGGCTACGGCTGCGGCGCCGAGAGCCTCTTTAAGATGTGCGTCGGCAACCAGATCGGTATCGAGCTTGCCGAAGATGTGGACGTGGAGAGCCTCTTCACCCCGCTCTACGGCAGCTTTATCGTCGAGCTCGCCGAGGACGCCGAGCTGCCCGAGGTCGCCGACGGCGTTGTCGTCGAGCCCCTGGGTACCACCGTCGAGGGCTATGTCATCGACACCGGCTCCGAAGTCATCGAGCTCGCCGAGCTCCAGAAGGCCTGGGAGAGCGGTATCGAGGGCGTCTTCGCCTACCGCAGCGCCGGCGAGACCCCCGAGGTCGAGGCCATCGACTTCCGCGCTAAGGATATCCACGTGTACGGCGGCGCCAAGATCGCCCGCCCGCGCGTGATCATCCCTGTGTTCCCCGGCAACAACTGCGAGTACGATAGCGCCCGCGCCTTCCGCGCCGCCGGCGCCGAGGCCGACACCTTCGTGATCAACAACCTCACGCCCGAGGCCGTCGCCGAGAGCACCCACGAGCTCGCCCGCCGCATCCGTGCAAGCCAGATCGTCATGATTCCCGGCGGCTTCTCGGGCGGCGACGAGCCCGACGGCTCCGCCAAGTTCATCACGGCGTTCTTCCGCGCTCCCGAGGTCACCGAGGCAGTCCGCGACCTGCTCAAGGCCCGCGACGGCCTGATGCTGGGCATCTGCAACGGCTTCCAGGCCCTGATCAAGCTCGGCCTGGTGCCCTACGGCGACATCGTCGACGCCACGCCCGATGCGCCCACGCTGACGTTCAACACCATCGGTCGCCATCAGAGCCGTCTGGTGCGCACCCGCATCTCGTCCAACCTGTCCCCGTGGCTGTCGCAGTGCAGTCTGGACGACCCCTACACCGTCGCCATCAGCCACGGCGAGGGCCGCTTTGTCGCCAACGATGAAGCGCTCGCCCAGCTGATCGCCAACGGCCAGGTCGCCACGCAGTACGTGGGCGAGGATGGCAAGCCCAGCATGGATCTCTCCGTCAACCCCAACGGCTCCGCGCTCGCCATCGAGGGCATCACGAGCCCCGACGGCCGCGTCCTGGGCAAGATGGGCCATGCCGAGCGTCGCGGCGACAACCTGTACCGCAACGTGCCCGAGCATGTCCCCGGCGATAAGTTCATGCCGATCTTTGAGAGCGGCGTAGCCTACTTCGCTTAAATACGTTCCCATCGGGTACAATCCCCTCGGGTAACAACACCCGCCACCGGCACACCCGGTGGCGGGTTCTTTTTTACTTCGCGCATACAGGAAGGACATCATGGAAAGCCGCAAGCCGTATCTCGCCACCCTGCCCGGACTCATCCTGGGCTGCCTCGTCTGCTGCGCACTCTGGGGGTCGGCTTTCCCCTGCATCAAGATCGGCTATGAGCTCTTTGGCATCCCCGCGCACGATAGCGCCTCGCAGCTGCTCTTTGCGGGCTTGCGCTTCACGCTTGCCGGCGCCCTGGTTATCGTTGGGATGAGCGCGGCCCAGCGCTGCCCACTCGTTCCACAGGCTCGCGACATTAAGCCCATCTGCATCCTGTCGCTCTTCCAGACTATCGGGCAGTACTTCTTTTTCTACCTGGGACTCTCGCGCGCCAGCGCCATGTCGAGTTCCATCATCGAGGCCAGCGCCAACTTTCTCGCCATCCTCTTTGCCGCTCTGGCGTTTCGCACCGAAAAGCTCGATGCGACCAAGGTGCTCGGCTGCGTACTGGGCTTTGCCGGCGTCGCATTCGTCAACCTTTCGGGTGCGGACGGCACCTTTGGCTTTACACTCGACGGCGAGGGATTTATCTTGGCTTCCACTATTGCGGGCGCCCTGTCGACCTGCCTCATTGGCATCTTCTCGCGCGAGCATGACGGCGTCTTGCTCGCCGGCTGGCAGTTTTTGGTCGGCGGTTTGGTCCTTACCGCCATCGGGTTTTTGATGGGCGGCGCGCTATTCCCCACCGAAATCGCCCCCGCCATCGCGCTCATCATTTATATGGCGCTCATTTCCGCCGTCGCGTACTCGCTGTGGTCCCGCCTACTCGCCGTCAACCCCGTTAGCCGCGTTTCGGTCTTTGGCTTTATGAACCCGGTCTTTGGCGTGCTGTTGAGCGCGTTGTTGCTCGGAGAGGGCGCTGGCACGAGCCCTGTTACCGTAATTGTGGCCCTGCTCTTGGTCTGTAGTGGCATCATCATTGTCAACAAACCTAAAAAGGCCTAACAAACCACCCCGTTTTGAAAAGGGCAGCTCTCACTTTAGCTTAATAGAGTACACTGTATCTCGTTGATTTCGTACCGAGTCGCGGCGGCAGACGCCGTCTTGCCGTAACGCGCCGGCGACATCGAGGGGATACAGATGCATAAGAAACTGGTTATGGGAAACCAGGCCTTTGCGTATGCCGCGCTTGCGGCGGGCGTTCGCGTGGTCGCCGGCTACCCGGGCACGCCGTCGACGGAACTTGTCGAGACAGTTGCCAAACTCAAGGCCCAAGGTAGTGCCGAGGGTGTCCACTTCGAGTGGTCGACCAACGAAAAAGCCGCGCTCGAGGTGCTGGCAGGTGCATCGTATGCAGGAGCGCGCTGCCTTTTTACCTTCAAACAAGTTGGACTAAACGTTGCCTCCGACCCGCTCATGAGCCTCAACTACGTGGGCATCAAGGGCGGTCTGGTGCTGTTTGTTGCCGATGATCCCGGCCCCATCTCCTCTCAAACCGAGCAGGATACGCGCCGCTTTGCCGCATTTGCGAAGATCCCCGTGCTCGATCCGCAAAATCTGGAGCAGGGTTACGCGATGATGCAAGAGGCATTTGAAATCTCGGAGCGCTACCATACGCCCGTTATCGTGCGCCCCACCACCCGCGTATGTCACGCCTCAACCTATTTGGAGGTACCCGAGCATACCGTCGCACATCCCGCTGGCACCTTTGAGAAGGATCCCAAATGGGTTATCTTCCCGCGCCGTTCGTTTGCCGCCCATGGCGAGGTTAACGAGCGCCTGCCGCAGATTGCAGACGCCTACTCCAGCGGCAAGGCCGCAGACGCGTTTAACCCCATCGAAAACCATGGCGATGCCACGCCGCGCCTGGTGAGCTGCCGCGCTCCGAGAAAAAGACGAGGCGCATCTTCGACAGCCGATACTAGTCCCCGAAAGCGCAGAAGGGGCACACGACCATCGCAACGGTCGTGCGCCCCTTTTTTCTAGCGTATCTGGACGCCGGCTTTCTTCTTCTCGCGCTTTACGCGGTAGAGCTCCGCGTCGGCAGCACGGAGCAAGTCTTGCCAGGTATCGACGCCATCACCAACCCGTGCGTAGCCGATGGACATCCGCAACAGATACGGAACCTCGGCGCGCGCGAGCTCGTCGTTGATTGCCGCGCACAGATGCAAGATATCCTGCTCCGCCATCGCCTTTTGAAGCACCACGAACTCATCGCCGCCATAACGCGCGATAAAGCTACCAGACGCCGAGCAGACTTCTTTGAGTGCAGCGGATATGACCTGAAGAGCATGCTCGCCCTCCACATGTCCATAGCGATCGTTAATCTGCTTAAAGCCGTCGGCGTCCATCATAAGCAGATACACGTCTTCGGCCTGATCCACATTTGAGAAGAGCGACAGTATATAGGTCTCAAAACGGTTGCGATTGTTGAGGCCAGTCAACGGGTCGGTCGAGATGAGCTGCTCCTGGAAGACAATGTAGAGCAACAATATGCTAATCATTATGCCGACACAAAGGCCGGGCACCGAGTATACGACCTGAAAGGTACCGCCCACCAGGGCCGGAATGGCGAAAAATGCCAAGGTTCGAAAGATGGTCTTCGTCTGCAGGCTCTCGACCCTGCGAGATTGCACAAACGCATGTAGGGACGTATGTATAACGTAGCAGTAGCTGACAATGGGCTGGATCATATAAGCAGAGCCGCGACTATACACGCCCTGCGAATCGATATAGAACAGGGCGTGCGTCCAGTAACTGGTAAACGCCAGCACGACCACCAGAACCGTAGGCGACGCTACAAGCACCACCCTATAGCGCGAGGCCAAAAGGCGAGAACCCTGCACCGTCTCGGAATAATAAACCAAATGAGACACACGATGGCAAAGAGCGAAAACGAAACCACGTTGGAAATCCAGTTGACAGCAATGCCCAACGTGCCGTCCACACCATCCAATAGCACCCAGATCATATCGAATAATATGTACGCGGCAGAGGTGTAGCCAAGCGTGCTAAACAATAGCTGCTGGGTGCTCGAGAACAAGGAGCGACGACTCCGCACGGCAAGCCCGATAAGAACAATCATGCTTAGCAGGAATATCTCAATCTTGAGCGCCTTAACCACCAGGCCCATCTCCCCGTCATCAAACCGACAGCGCTTCTCCGAGCCGCACGCATCACCATAACTCCCCCAATCCAGAGGGGAATGAGGGAATAATACCAGAGCGCCCGGGCGCTCTCACGGCGCGAGTTGCACGCCAGCATCATTGATGGGCGCCGATGGCTACTCGCCATCGATGTCGGCCGCGACGGCTTCCTCGATGGCCTCGACACCGGCGGGCGACAGGTCTTCCTTGCCCTGGTAGAACTTCTTATCGACCCAACCGGTCAGAATCGGAGCCATGATTGCCGTGATGATGACGGCGGTGGCGATCTGAGCGTATGCGGCGGGCGCAAGCTCGGCATAGCGCGGCGCGACTTCGGCAAGAGCAACCGGCGTGGTCATAGCCGTGCCGGCGATGGTGGAACAAGCCACGGCGGCTTTGCCGTTACCGCCGCACAGGCGCTCGAACGCAAAGGTGATGGGACCGACGACAAACAACGTGACAAGGCCCAGCAAGATGCCGGAAATGCCGCCGGTGATAAAGCTCGACAGGCTCATAGACGCACCGAGCTGAAATCCGATGACGGCGATCGCAGGATTGGTGCCGGGAACCAGCAGGTTCTTGATGAACGGGAAGAGGTTGCCCAAAACCATGCCAATCACGAGCGGCAGAATGGAACCGATGATGGTGCCAACGGGAATGTTGGCAAGACCAGAGACACCAAGAATGATCATGGTAACCGCAGGGCCCGCCGTGAAGAACAGGATGCCCACGGCGCCCTGCTCGGACTCGTCGCCAAACTCGCCCATGATGCCCGTGTAGAGCGCCATGTTGCAAAACGTAATGCCGCCGATGATGGAAACCGAGCTCAGGCCCAAAAAGTTGTCGTTAAAGAAATACGCAACGCTCAAGCCCAGCACGGCTGCCACCACAAGCTTAGGAATCAGTACGACGATGCCGGTCTTGATGGCACCCGGCGTGGACTTAAAGCTGATGCCGGCGCCCACAAACAACAGGATCGCGGCGACGATGGTATTGGAACCGCCGCGGCAGGCGGCGGTAAAGAAGCCGCCGATCTCGAAGACCTGCGGGCAGAAGGTATTGAGCAAAAGGCCGACGATCATCGGGTAGATCATGATGTCACCCGGAATGCGCGGTACTTTGAATTTCTTTTGCTCGTTGGCGATCGCTTCCTGTGCCATGAAACCCCCATTTCCGCCGACGCAGGACAAAAGCCCACGTCATGCTTTGCTACAGTAAAGTTTGACCATGGTACCAGAAGAAGCAGATCGGCTCGGTGAGATATTCGATTCGTTGGGCCCGGACGGTAAAAGAACCCCACTCCTATACGAGGCTCAAAACGATATAGAGCCCGATACCCGAGACGCAGCACCACAACATCGACTTTGTCTTGATTGCCACCGCAACGACGCCGACAGCCGCTGCGAAAAGAACAGGCAAATAAAGAGCGATGTGCAGACAAAACCCGCAATAGCGGTGGGAACATCGACAACGGCGCACCTATCGCAACATAGGTAAGCATCACCGGCCAGACGGTTTTAACGATTTTGAGCACCATAGCGTTCCTCGTCCCGACAAGCTTTCCGAGCCGCATTCGACGACATGGCAGAATCATCGCCCGGCGGCAACCGAGTTCACCTACAATTGCCACCGGATCGAAAGACACAGAAAGACACAGCTTTTTAGGAAGTCATTATGACAGCTATCGATCGAACGGGGGCAATCGCGGCCTTCAGGACCTACACCGATGCCTACGATGCCGCCAATCCGCGTATCGCGCTCAAAATCGAGCATACGTACCACGTTGCCGAGGCATGTGATGCCGTGGCACGCGAGCAGGGCTGGTCACCGCAGGACATTGACCTGGCGTGGCTTTGTGGGCTGTTGCACGATATGGGCCGCTTTGAGCAGCTGCGACGCTGGGACACGTTTAAGGATGCCGAGAGCATGAGCCATGCGAAGTTGGGCCTCGAGGTCCTCTTTGGCAAAAACCCTGCAGACGCGCCCGCGGCAACAAGTATCCGCGACTTTATCGACAGCCCGGCAGAAGACGAGCTCATCCGCGCGAGCATCGCCTATCACAGTGACTTTCGCCTGCCGGCACAACTCGACGAGCGTACACGGTGCTTCTGCGATATCGTGCGCGATGGCGACAAAATCGACATTATGCGCACCATCGCCGACAGCACCGTCGACACCATCCTCAAGGTGGATGAGGACGCATTTCTCGCCAGCCACTTCTCGGCGCCGACGTTGGCCGCCTTTGACGAGCACCGCTGCGTCGCACGTGATGAACGCGACGAGCCCGCGGACTACCTGGTAGGACTCATCTGCTTTATGTTTGAGCTCGTCTATCCGGCGAGCCGCGCGCTGGCGCGCGAGCAGGGCGATATCTACCGCCTGCTCGACGCGCCCTTTGGTATTACGCAGCCCTTTACCGACCCCGCCACACAGGCAACCTGGAGCCGTCTTAGGGAAGAGATGCGCGACTGGCTGGCGCGCGCCTAGCGCTCAAGCTGGACTAGCAGCTCCTCGACGACCTCGACGGCATCACCGACAACCTTGTACTGGGCAGCACCAAAGATGGGGGCATCCGGGTCCTCGTTGATGGCGATAATGCATTCCGCCCCACCGATGCCGGCAAGATGCTGGATGGCGCCCGAAACACCGATACTCACAAGAATCTTGGGCGAAACCGATACGCCCGTCTGGCCAATCTGATGGCGATACTCCAACCAGCCGGCCTCCACGACGGGTCGCGTGCAGCCAAGCTCGGCTCCCAGAGCCTCGGCGAGCCTTCGCATCAGCGGCAGGTTTTTCTTGGAACCAATGCCGCGACCTACCACGACCAGGCGCTCGGCATCGGCGATTGAAGCCTGCTGTCCCCACTCCTCGGCGGGAATCGAGATCTCGACACGAGCCTTAGCATCATCCGCAAGTGCTATCTGGGTGATCGTGCCGGAGCGGCCGTAGTCAAAGTCGGGCGCCTTAAAGATGCCGGGGCGCACCGTTGCCATCTGGGGACGATGATTGGGGCAGACGATGGTGGCCATCAGGTTGCCGCCAAACGCCGGACGCGTCTGTTGCAGCAGCCCCGTCTCCGTATCCATCGAAAGCACGGTGCAGTCAGCCGTAAGGCCCGTCTGCAAACGCACGGCAACGCCGGGTGCCAGTTCGCGGCCAAAGGCGGTCGCTCCGTACAGAATGGCCTCGGGCTTGCGCTCTGCCACCAAATCGCAGATGAGGCGGGCGTAGACCTCCACATCGTTCTGGCGCAGACGCTCGTCGCGACAGATCAGGACCTCGTCTGCACCGGCGCAAACCAGATGCTCCAGGTCACCGAGAGAACCCTCGGGGCCCATGCCGACCAGCGCCACCAGGCGACAGCCGCGTGTATCCGCAAGCTCACGGCCCTTGCCCATGAGCTCGAAGGCAACGGGAGCCACCGTATCGTGCTCGTCGGTCTGCGCGAATACCCAAATGTCTCGATATGCATCGAGGTCAACCGCGCCGGCGGCCTCCTCGCGCTCGATCGAAATGGCATTGACGGGGCAAGCGTCGACGCACCCGCCACATAGGATGCAGCCGTCGGTTACGCGGGCGCAACGGTTGGACCGCTCGCCTTCCACTACGATGCCGCCCGAGGCACAGGCGCGAACGCAGCGACCACAGCCGATACAGGCTTCGCTATCGATAATCAGTCCGCTCATCTATGCCATCCCCTCGATAATCTTGGCAAGTTTCGCCGCCTGCTCGGACGCCGTTCCGTCAACGGTCTCGCACGTTTGGTCGCGGTCGGGCACAAACGATCGTACGACCTGTGTCGGCGAGCCGGCAAGACCGCAGCGCGCGGGGTCGGCGTTCACGTCGGCAGCGTTGACCACGCGCACGTCCGCCTCCTCGGCCGCACGAATACCGGCGATACTCGGCATGCGCAGTTGGCCAATCTCCTTGGCAGTCGTCATCGCGCACGGCATCTCAAGATAGACCGTCTCCTCGCCGGCATCGCAGCCGTGAACAAGCGCCACTGAACCACAGGTCGTAAAGCCCGCACTCTGCACGCAGCTCACGTCGGTCACACAGGGAATCTCGAAGGCACCGGCAAGCTCGGGACCAATCTGGGCCGTATCGCCGTCCACCGCCATCTTGCCGCAGATGAGCAGGTCGAAGTCCTCGTCGAGCGCCTCGATGCCGCACTTGAGGGCATAGGTGGTTGCCAGGGTATCGGCACCTGCAAAGGCGCGATCGGTTAGCAGCAGTGCGTCATCGGCGCCTCGGGCGATGCAGTCGCGCAATAGCGATTCAGTCGCGGGGATGCCCATCGACACCACCGTTACGCGCACGTCCATGCCAAAGCCGATAAAGTCGTCCTTCAGCGCCAGCGCGCATTCCAAAGCGCTCGCATCAAAGGGATTAATGACCGCCTGCTTGCCATCGCGCACGATGGTATTGGTCTTGGGGTCCATCTTGACCTCGGTGCTGCCCGGCACCGCCTTGACGCACACCACCATATGGAAATCGCTCATCTTCACGCGCCCCCTTTCTGGACGAGCTCATCCAAGAGCTTCTCCGAAAACAGGTTACCGCGGCCCAGCTGTCCGGCAGGATCGAGCTGGAGCTTGAGCCGCGCCGACTCGATCATGGCCTCGTGACCGTACATCGTCTCCAAGAAGCCCGCCTTGATCTTGCCGACGCCGTGTTCGGCGGAGACGGCGCCGCCCATGGCCGTGACCTCGGAAGCCCACTGGGCAAAGAGCTCTTCGCCGCGGCAGTAATCCTGCGCATCGCGCGGCAGAATGTTCACATGCAGATGGTTGTTACCGATGTGCCCCCAGGCGGCAGATTCAAGCCCACTTTCGGCCAACGTGCGGCGATAAAGGGCGATGACATCGGCCAAGTGCGCGTTGGGCACCGACATATCCGACCCCAGCTTGGTAATGGTGGGGTCCGTACGGCGACGCTCGTCGATGAGCATGTTGACGCTCTCGGGCACCGCATGGCGGAAGAATCGCTGACACTCGCGATCGACCTCGGTACGCGCGACCCATGTCGCATCGTCGCTGCCGCCCGCAAGCTCCAGTACCCACCCCAAGTGATACAGCTCCTCAGTCGCCTGGGCTTCGTCGTCGCAGTCGAGCTCCACGTAGACACAGACCTTGGCGTCTTTGTCGAGCGCCGGCAGCGAGGCGAACGCAGTCGACTGCTCGCGCTGACGACGCAGGATATCCAGGGCGCCCGCATCGAAATATTCGATGGCAGCCGCATGGGACAGGACGGGACGTACAGAATCGGTGAAGGACACGGCCTTGTCTTCGCTGTCAAAGAAGCAGCTCACGCCCCAAACGACCGCAGGCGCCGCCTGCAGGGCAATCTCGAGCTCGGTGATGACGCCGAGTGTTCCACACGCACCGATAAACAGATCGATGGCATCCATATCGTCAGCAACGAAATAGCCCGAAGCATTTTTGGTCTTGGGCATGGTGTAGTCGGGAAGGTCGAGCTCGAGCGTGCGGCCCTTCACCGTGACGAGCGAGAGGCGACGACCCTGTGCAAAAACCTCGCCACGGTGAAGCTCGAGCAGGTCGCCATCGGTCAGCACGACATGAAGGCCCGTGACGTGAGGGCGCATGGGGCCGTAAGCGTAGCTACGGGCGCCGGAAGCGTTGCATGCCGCCATACCGCCCAGGCAGGCAGATGCCTCGGTGGGATCGGTAGGAAAGAATTGCTCGGGAGCTTCCTGGAACTCCTCGTAGGCCTCAAGCGATGCCTGGTCCCAGCCGGCAGTCGGCAGCACTTTCTTGCCCAGTTGCTTGCGCAGCTCAGACAGCACGACGCCGGGCGCCACGCGCAAAAGAAAGCGGCCCTGCTCATCGCGGCGAATGCCTAGGTAGCGATTCATGCGGGAAGTATTGAGAATGTGACCGCCATGAGGCACGGCGCCGGCGGCAAGACCGGTCCGGGCGCCCTGAACCGTCACCGGGACACGCTCGGCATGGAGCTTTTCCATAATGGCGCGGACCTCGTCCTCCGTTGTCGGAAACGAGATGCTCGAGGCCTCGCCCGATGTGCGAGACTCATCGCGACCATACTCTTCGAACTCGTCGGTGAAGGGTTTGATGGTTGCAGACACGCGAACTCCCCCTTTAGCTAACTACAGTGTTTGCAGGGAAATGTTACCGCATCGTTTCACCGACATGTTCGAGACCGTCTCCATAATTGACGTTTTTAACGTTCGCGCAATTCGGCGAACGGTGGAATTTTCGAGACAAGCGACGCTTTTGCCACACGTTGCCGCGCAGCCACAACATGTGCATTTATCGGTCAAAAATAGTTGAGATTTTTTTCACATGCTTTTACCTGCGGAGATATCGGCTCGTCAAGCAATTGGTTAGTTATTGGGCAAGTTGCGGCTGATACGGTCGGCATCGACAGCCAAACCAATAGGAGTTTTGGCCCCAGAGCAGGGAGGTTTCCATGGCATATTACTGGCCCCAATACGGTTTCGCCATCGAAGTCGATGACGACCCCTATCTCTTGCCTTTCGACGAAGATGCATTTCCAGGTACGGAGGTCTACCACGTCACCACCGATGTGATCTGCGACCCCGAGTCGTTCTCGGCGCTCGCCCACCACATCGCGCGTATCCACAACATCGAGCTCCCTCACGACTTCGACGAGCTCATCTACTCGCGCCGCCTGATGCTTCACATGCTCTTTGGAGCGGACCCGTCCACGTTCGCACGTGTCTACACCACCAAGGACGCCGCATGAGTGCGAAGAAGCCGCCCCGCCTTGCAGGACTGGGGCGTCGCAAGAAACTCGTCGTTGTCTGCCTGGCTGTCGTCTGCGCCCTCATCGCCGTAGGGCTATACGCCTGGCAGTCGCAGCCCGTGCCCGAAGCGGGCGCCTCAGTCACGACGGCAGAAGGTAAATCGCGCCAAGAAATCCAGGATGAGCTCGACGCCATCGTCCGCGACAACATGATGACGATCTCGGTCGCGCCGGTCGCACAGTTGCAGGAAGGCGGCAAGTTGCGCGTCAACGTGCAGAACGTCCAAGACAACAAGTTTCCCCAGCGCTTCCGCGTGATTCAAAACGACGAGACCATCTATGAGTCCGGTGTGGTCGAAGCCGGCAAGACGGTTGAGACCTGCCCCGCCGGCGATATCCAAGAAGGCGAGGCATATATCGAGATTCAGGCACTCGATGCCAAGACCTACGACACCCACGGCAATCCGACGCGTGTCAAAGTGCGGGTGGCACAGGCAGAAGGCTAGTGGCCGACGCGCTCGCAGGGGCAGCACCCTGTCCCCATTCGTCCAACCATCACGGA
This sequence comes from Collinsella sp. LCP19S3_F2, assembly GCF_052121015.1. Lineage (NCBI taxonomy): Bacteria > Bacillati > Actinomycetota > Coriobacteriia > Coriobacteriales > Coriobacteriaceae > Collinsella > Collinsella sp. LCP19S3_F2. The sequence goes on along the minus strand of NZ_JBQKFA010000008.1, from coordinate 46,795 downwards.
AACAGTCCGTGACGAGCAGAAAGGATCGATTATGAACACACCCATGAACCTGAGCGGAGCCAGGGCACTCGCCGTGGGCGCAGGGCTTACGCTCGCACTTGCGATGGGCGCCGCGCCAACGGCGGCCATGGCAGAGGTGCGCGTTGGAACCACCGATGTGACGGTGAAGGCCGACATTAGCAATGTTTCGTTTAAGGCGCCAACGGTCATCCCTTTTGCCGCCAAAGCCGACGGAACGCTTGTAGGACCCTCCGACAAGACGATTACCATCGACAACCTCTCGGCATACGGCATCCACGTCACCAACATGAAGGTCACGGCCAAGAACGACTGGACAATCGTTGCAGACGCAAAGACGGGCTCGGCCCAGAACTCCATCGATTTTAAGGTTGGCCCCGATAAGGCAGAAAAGGATGCCAGCTCGGCGACTCAGACTACGGGCCTCGATCTTTCCAAAGACGCAAGCTTCGACATGAAGTACAAGGACATTGCCGACGGAACGGACAAAATTAGGCTCAATGTGAGTGGCCACGTCGCCCGCGTCACGCGTGACATCTACCACGCCACCGGTACGGGAGATCAAGTGGCAAGCATCACCTGGACGGTCGAGCCCGGTGCGCACGCCACGTCCTAAGGCGATTGCACTGGCCGCCATCGTCGGCATCTTGGCGTCCGCACCCGCAATGCCTTTGCTCAACAAGAGCAAGCGCAGGCGGCCACAGAAGTGACCGTCGATCTTTCGGGCCTTAATCGCGGCAGCCGTCACGAGCCGCTCGTCCAGACGAGCGACACCCGGCAACTCATTGCGGTAGGCGTCGCCACGGTGGGAGCAGGACTGACGTGCCTTGGCCTGCACATCAAACGCAACCAATAGCCAAGCACGACCGGAGTACGCGGAATAAATAGGAGAACCATGGCACCCAAAAACCTTTTGCCCGTTGCCGCGCTCTGCAGCGCACTGGCGAGCGGTACGCCTCTCGCCGCTTGGGCGACGTCCGCCACGGCAAGCTCCTTACCGCAAGCTCCTTACCGCAAGCTCTGAACCCCGCGTCGAATTCGTCGGGTATCGTCGCCTGCCAACGTTTTTCGCTCGCACATGCCACGGTCCGAACCTCGGGATGCCTTCACCGCAATACGGTCGACTCGATAGTCGTGGATATCAATCGACCGGACAAGGAGAACGGCCCCCGGACAGGTTGCGCCATCTGCACATGGAAATCGGCTGCAGTCGACGCCGATGGCGACCCATGCGACTTAGAGCTGCGCATCGATATTGCCTCGGTCGATGACTCGGCGAACGGGGCAAAAGTCGTCTTCGACAGCGCGGCCCATGAAGAAGGGGGTGTATGCCTGGGCTGCGTTCCCTCGAATGTCGATGGCGCGCAGCCATCATCTCCTTTACGGCGTCGCTGCGGCTGACCAAGGCGGACACCGAAGCCATCGCAACGGGAGATGCGCCTTTGCTGTTCTACGCTGGCGACGCGGACGACCAAAAGGCTCAAAGCACCAGGCAGAAGGGCTCGCTTAACCTCACGCGCGGATCAGAACCCGCCCCCATCAATATCGATGCCCAGGCGCCGGGCGTGCAGCGCATTCTCACCGATCCGGCGCTGCTCCAAATGACATGGCACGGAGTGGGGTCCGTCGAGATTGCCGCTCCTATATCGAGCGATAATGACAAATCCCCCAAAGACGAGGTCGCAGACGCACCGGCACATGTTGACGATGCATCATCAGAAGACAACGCTGCGGTTCCTCTCGAGAAGCCAAGCGGAAGCGCCACCGAACTAGGCGATTCCCAACCGAAAGACGGCCTGGACTTTGCCGCTCCCCCAGGTGTCGACGAAGGCAACTGTTGCATGATGGTCGCGCTCGACCACACGGAAACCGTCGATGCTGCAAGCATTGAGCCAGTCGCTGCCAATGCGCCCCGCCGCAAAAATATCCTCATCGCATTCCCCAATACCGTCTTTTTGCCTTCGGGCGAAGTCGTCGCGCCTACGGCACTTACAGCAGTGGGAGCAAAGAGCGCATCGAACGATATCCAAGCTATCTCGGCACTTGATGCCACAACGACCGCCAAGTTACACCTTTATTCCGTTGCAGCAGACGGAACGCGAACCGAAGAATTCGACGGAACCAAGCTTTTGGTTCCTCGTCGCATCGGTATTCAAGAAGACGTCCCCTATCAAATGGAACTTGAAGGGTTCGATCGCGCACGAGATGCCGACATCATTGCCGCAGCCATCGAATCCCCACAGCACCTCATGACGCTGCGCTTCGACTTTAGCCCCATCCTGTCCTAGACCGCTAACCGCCGCTTGGCTCGGATACTGAGCGCCCCCTCCCCGTTCTGCTACGATTGCCGCGTTGGCATCAATTACAGGAGGGTCCATGCCGGGTTTAGGAACGATCATCAACGTCGCGCTTTTGATCGCGGGCGGTCTGCTTGGCCTTATGGGTGGGCGCTTCATTTCGCCTCGCATCCAAGACACGCTCATGAAGGCGTCGGGGTTGTGTGTTCTGTTTATCGGCCTGGGCGGCACCATGCAAAAGATGCTCGTTATCGATGGAGAGGCGTTGGCGACCACCGGCACCACCATGCTTATCGTCTCATTTGCCCTCGGTTCGCTCATCGGCGAGGCCATCAACCTGGAGGCCGCCATCGAGAACCTCGGCGAATGGCTCAAGCGCAAAACCGGCAGCGAAGGCGACAACGAGTTCACCAACGCCTTTGTCTCGGCATCGCTCACCGTGTGTATCGGTGCCATGGCCATCGTAGGATCGATTCAGGACGGTCTGCTCGGCGACTGGTCCACGCTTGCCCTGAAGGGCGCGCTGGACTGCATCATCGTCTGCACCATGACGGCCTCGCTTGGCCGCGGCTGCATCTTCTCGGCCCTGCCCGTTGCCGTATTCCAGGGCACGATCACGCTTTTTGCCGGCGCACTCTCCCCCATCATGACCACCGCAGCCCTCGACAGCCTTTCGCTTGTGGGCTCTATGCTCATCTTCTGTGTTGGGGTTAACCTTATTCGACCTCAGACCTTCCGCACGGCCAACATGCTCCCCTCCGTCGTCGTGGCGGTCATCTACGCCCTCTTGTTCTAAATCTATCTACGTAGCGGTTTCTCGAACACCTGTTTGATGCTGTGCTATGATATGAGGTCACCGAAGCTGCGTTAGGAGAGGAGAAGCGGTGGCCGACCAGGACGTCAAGATGCTCATCGAGCGCATTATGGCCGAGGCCCGGACCCATCAGTCCGCCCGCTTCTCAAACGAAATCTATGCTGACGAGCCGATTCTCAAGACCGGTCGACAGATGCAGAACTTCCTCCCCGACCAGTACCGCAAGATGCGCGAGATATCGCGCTGGCAAGATGATCCCAAAGGCGGCGCGGGACGTTGGCTATCGGAGGCGGAGCTCTTTTACCGCCAAGGCCTGCTGATGGCCGACTTCGAGGACGATTGTCCCTACAACGGCACCTTTAAGTCGTACTTTCCCACCTACAATGCCATGAGCGATCGACAGTTGCGCGGCTACTTTACCTGGCGTGCCCAAGTGCGCCGCGGAACTGTCGAGGAAACGTCTACGTCCTTTGCCTTCCTGTATCTCTATGAGCTGATCTGCGGCATTGGCGTAGATGACCCACTCGATGGCTTTAGCAAGATCAAGGCCTTTTGGAATGCCTATCGTGCCTTCGAGCCCGGCATCGACCGGTTTGCACGCGTGTGGTTGCAAGATTACGCCGTTTTCCACGGGCTCGACCCCAAACTGCTTCGCGACTCTAAAACCGTCATGTTCGATAACGCCCTTATCGAGCTGCGGCGCGCGGCTCGAGACCTTGCACCTGCACCGACGCCGTCGGATCTGCCGCCTGCGCGTCGTAAGACCTCCGAGCCTACGCTCCCCCTCCCGCCCGACGAGGCGGGCGAGGAGCGACTCATGGCCGCTATCAACGCCCTCTCCACGTATAACCTCGATAACTCTAGACTCGATCGCAGCCACCATCGCGACCTACGCCACGTGGCATGTGCCGTGTACGTCCGCATGGCGCGCTACTATGACACGCACCGAAAGACCGGTATCGTGGCGAGCTTGTTTGGGGAGGAGACGGCCATGCCTTATACCATGTTTGCCTCGGCCGTGTTCTTTGCGCCCGAGCGCCACGAGGACTGCGAATACCGTCTTGACCCCATCCATATCTACCGCTGCCAAAACGGTTTTTGGGAATGCATGCGAATTCACAGCAGCAGGCAAAAGAGCAGCAAGCTTGGCGAAATGATGCGCGCCTGCGACCAACGTCTGCGCCTGGCCCTAGCCCCCGCCCGCCCCCTGAAGGAGGAGAAGGTCCCCAAATATCTGGCCAAAATCATCGATGACGAGATCGTGGCATGGCTTTCGTGGGATGCCGCACACCAGCCCGTCAAGATCGATATCGATTTGAGCCAGCTGGGGCACATTCGGAGCGCCGCCGCGCAAACGCGTGAAGCGCTTTTGATTGATGAGGAGCGCGAGGACGGCACGCCCGTGGAAGCCGAGGCAACGTTTATCGAGCAGCTGGGCCGCGAGTCTGCGCCCGGCATGACTGCCGAACCTGGCGAGATGACCATACAGCAAGACGAACCCGACAAGCCGACTGTCTCCGCCGAAGAGTTTGGCGTCATGGCACCGCTCCTCGTGCCTGCGCCCGCACCCGTAACGCCCGCGTCTGCCGAAGCTACGAACAAACTCGCGCCCGCCGAAGATGCCTTTCTTCGCGCGCTCCTCGAGCAAAACACAGCGCAAGCGACATCGGCAGTGGAGAGGTCGGGCCAGAGCGAGGATATGCTCGTCGACAGCATCAACGAGACGCTCTTTGACCTGGTGGGAGACACCGTTATCGAGTTCGGCGCGGCAGGACCGCAAATTATCGAGGATTACGAAGCAGACGTGAGAGGATACCTAGACCATGAGTGATACCGCATCCGCAGCACCCCGCGTGCCCAAGCGCGTCGCTGCCGTCATTCTCAACTCACTCAAGGGCGGTGTGGTCCCGCGCATCGGCCTTCCCTATATCACCGTAGGGCGCGAGGTCGAGATCCGCGCCCTGCTCACCGATTTGAGTCTCATCGCCGACGGTGGCGCGAGCTTCCGGTTTCTGGTCGGTCGCTACGGCGCAGGCAAGAGCTTTTTGCTCCAGACCATCCGCACGCACGCCATGGGCGAGGGGTTCGTCGTCGCCGATGCCGACCTGTCGCCCGAGCGCCGCCTGCAGGGCGGTCAGGGGCAGGGCCTTGCCACCTACCGTGAGCTCATCCGCAACATATCGACCAAGACGCGCCCCGAGGGCGGTGCGCTCAACCTTATTCTGGATCGCTGGGTCGCCTCGTGTGCCGACGTCGACGAGTCGGTCGTCAATGCCCAACTGGCCCCGCTCGAGGAGATGGTCCACGGCTTCGACTTCGCCCGCATGCTCCGCCGCTACCGCACGGCCGTATCCGAGGGCGATGAAGAGGCCATGAGCCGCGTAACCAAATGGATCCGCGGCGAATACCGCACCAAGAGCGAGGCTCGCGCCGAACTGGGTTCCTCAACCATCATCAGCGATGACGACTGGTACGACTACGTTAAACTCATTGCGCGCTTTTTGGTCTGCAGCGGCTACAAGGGCATGCTGGTGCTCATCGACGAACTCGTGAATCTGTATAAGATTCCCAACGCGATCACGCGCCAATACAACTACGAGAAGATCCTGACCATGTACAATGACACGCTCCAGGGCAAGGCGCAGTACCTGGGCATGATCATGGGCGGCACGCCAACCTCCATCGAAGACCGCCGCCGCGGCGTGTTCTCCTACGAGGCCCTGCGCAGCCGACTCGCTCAGGGCCGCTTTGCACGCGAGGACCTTAAGGACATGCTCGCGCCCATCATCCGTCTGCAGCCACTCACCTACGAAGAGTTGCTGGTGCTGATCGAAAAACTCATGCAAATTCACGCCGGCTACTTTGGCTGGACGCCCACGCTTACCGAGAGCGACCTGGTGGACTTCCTCAAGATTGAGTTCGGTCGCGTGGGAGCCGACACGCATCTGACGCCGCGCGAAGTCATTCGTGACTTTATCGAGCTGCTCGACATCCTATGCCAAAACCCCGACGCCAACGTGGCCGAGCTGCTGCAAAGCGTCGGCGGTGACGCACCAGCAGCCGCAACAGACGACACCGGCACCGCAGGCGCCGACCGCAACTTCGCCGAATTCGCCATCTAACCTGCCAAAAAGGGACAGGTTTATTTTGGCAGGTTTTATCTGGGCAAACATTGAAGCAGTCATGCAGCAAGCCACTGCCCGCCGCGTTGAGAGATTCGCTTTTGAAAGGAGGCCCCGTGAACGCCTTTGACCGCTACGCCCCGTTTATCCAAGACTTCATCTACTCCCACGATTGGGAGAGTCTCCGCTCCATTCAGGTTGCGGCGGCAGATGCCATCTTTAACACACAAGACAATGTGCTCCTGACGGCATCCACGGCTTCCGGCAAAACCGAGGCGGCCTTCTTTCCCATCCTGACCGAGTTTTGGGAGAGGCCGCCCGCGAGCGTGGGCGCCCTCTACATCGGCCCCCTCAAGGCGCTCATCAATGATCAGTTCGTCCGCCTTAACGACCTCTGCGAAGAGGCCGATATCCCTGTCTGGCACTGGCATGGCGATGTCTCGCAGTCGCACAAGGCTAAGCTCATCAAAAAGCCGAGCGGCATCTTACAGATTACGCCCGAGTCACTCGAGGCGCTCCTGATCCATAAGCACATGGCGATCCCGCGCATGTTTTGCGACCTGCGCTATGTGGTCATCGACGAGGTCCACTCGCTCATGCGCGGCGACCGTGGCGGGCAGACGCTCTGCCTTATCGAGCGACTCTCGCGCATGGCCGGCGTGCAGCCTCGACGCATTGGCCTTTCGGCCACCATCGGCGACCCCGAGCGCACGGGCGCTTTTCTCTCACAGGGAACGGGACGTGACTGCGTTATCCCCCGTTTTGAGGAACCGCGCCGCGTGTGGCGCATCTCCATGGAGCACTTCTACAACTCGGGTCCCCAGGCACAGCAGCGGGGATTCGAGAGCATGGGTCCTCAAGAGGCCGAAGTGCTTGCCTCCGAGCGCATTGAGGCAGCGGCACCCACGGCGCTGCCGGCCGACACCCAAGGCACGAGCCACAGCGGACAGCCCACACAGGAGGAGCGCCGTCAACGTCGTGAGCGAGCACGGGGCAAGGCCGCTCCCAAGGACCGCCAAACTTCTTCGGCCCCCGAGGGCGAAGTCGACATCCCCCGGGCCGCCGAGCAAGCGCTCCTCAACCCCACCGACACCGCACCCGACAACGCCGATCCCGGCATGGGCTATATCTTCGAACACACCCGCGGGCGCAAGTGTCTGGTCTTTGCCAACTCGCGCGAGGAGGCAGAGGCCGTATGTTCCATGCTGCGCAGCTACTGCGAGAGCCGACACGAGCCTGACCGTTTCCTCATCCATCACGGCAATCTTTCGGCATCGTTGCGCGAGACGGCAGAAGAGCTCATGCGCGATGAGGAGCAGGCACAGACGACCGTCACCACCTCTACGCTTGAGCTTGGCATCGATATCGGCCGTCTGGAGCGTGCATTTCAGATCGATGCGCCATTTACCGTCAGTTCCTTTTTGCAGCGAATGGGCCGCACGGGACGCCGCGACCTTCCGCCCGAGATGTGGTTTGTCATGCGCGAGGAAGAGCCCGAGCCGCGCACGATGATGCCCGAAACCATTCCGTGGAAGCTCCTGCAGGGCATCGCACTCGTACAACTCTATCGCGAGGAAAAGTGGGTCGAGCCGCCCGAGCTCGATCGACTCCCCTACAGTCTGCTCTATCACCAGACTATGTCGACGCTTGCCAGCACCGGAGAGCTCACGCCGGCAGAACTTGCCCAGCGCGTGCTCACGCTCAGTTATTTCCACCGCGTCTCAGCCGATGACTATCGCGTGCTGCTGCGTCACCTCATTAAGATCGACCATATCCAGGTCACCGAGGGCGGCGGACTCATCGTGGGCCTCGCGGGCGAGCGCATCATCAACAATTTTAAGTTCTACGCCGTGTTCCAGGAAAACGAGGAGTTCACCGTCCGCAGCGAGTCGGCCGAGCTGGGCACGATCGTCAATCCCCCACCGCCCGGTGAACGCATCGCCATCGCCGGGCACTGCTGGATTGTCGAGGAAGTGGACTGGAAGCGCCACACCGTCTTTGCTACGCAGGTCAAGGGCCGTGTGCCGGCCTACTTTGGCGACTGCCCCGGCGACATCAACACGCATGTACTCGAGCGCATGCGCAAGGCGCTCAACGAGCACGCGACATATCCATACCTTATGGGCAACGCGCGAGCCCGTCTGGCGCAGGCTCGCCATACGGCCGAGATTTCGGGTGCGGGCACTAGGCCACTCATTAACCTGGGCGGCGACACCTGGGTGCTCTTCCCCTGGCTGGGCAGCTATGCCTTTTTGGCGCTCGAGCGCATGCTCAAGATTAAATGTGCCGCGGAGCTGGGCCTTCGCGGACTCGACCCGTCGCGCCCGTACTTTATGCAGTTTAAGATGAAGGCCGACGAAGAGACGTTCTTTGAGGTACTCGCCGCCGAGGCCGAGAAGGACTTCGATCCCATCGAGCTCGTCTATCCCGGCGAGGTGCCTTACTTCGATCGTTACGATGAGTTCGTTCCCGAAGAGCTCGTGCGTAAGGGCTTTGCCGAAGGCGTGCTCGACATAGATGGCATGAAGCAGCGTGTCCGCAGCTGGCGCGACCACGCATAAAACGGGGCTGACTATATGAGCAGTCAATTTGGGACGGGGCTATTTTAGCTGCCCTTGCAGGTAAAGCGAAAGGTTTGGCCGATTAGTGGCAGGGATAGCTAAAATAGCCCCGTCCCAAATTGACTGCTCCCGATGTGGAGCGAGCCGGCATCCGAAAGCAGCTAAAAAGCCCCGTCCCAGAAAGACTGGTCGCAGAAAGACGCGCTAGTCGTGAAGGACGGCGCCGAGGAAGTCGGCGTCAAAGGGCACGGCTTCGGCAAAGGCATAGTTCCCGTCGCTGGCGATGAGCAGGTAGTTTTCCTCGCCGCCGAACTCTGTATCGCCACAGGGGACCACCCAGGCGTGGGCGAATACCTCGAGTGCCGTGGCAGCGCAGTCGCGCAGGAACGTTACATCGCTCCCCTCGTTTGCGCTCACGATATTGGCAACGTAGATACCCCCGGGGTTCAGGCTGCCCCGCACTAAACGCAACGCCTCAACCGTCGCCAGCTCGCCTACGGGCTCGGCACCGCCAAAGCAATCGCTCACGACCACGTCGTAGCGACGATGGCCCACACTCGTCACACCCAGATACGAGCGAGCCTCAGCGGTTATCACCCGCAGGCGATCGCCCGCCGCGCGCTCTAGCTCGTCTAGGTAGAACCAGCGGCGCGCCAGGCGCGTGATCTCTCCGTCATACTCGATAACGTCCATGCGCAGGCCCTCGTGCGACATCAGCGCAAATTTGGGATAGGCAAACCCGCCGCCACCTAGCATAAGCATACGGCTGATACCGTGACCATAAACGTCACGCATCGCATCCTCGGCCTCAAACACGTCGTCAAACGCGCGATAATACGCAAAGACGGGCTCCGCCCAGCGCTCGCCGACGTAACTCGCGCTTTGGTAGACACTGCCTTGCACCAATACGCGGACTTCATCGCCGCCCTCATCGTGCACGCGTTTCACACGCGCCAATCCATTGCGGGTTCGCGCGACCTGCAGGCAGGCAGCGCGAACGGCGACGGCAGCCGCGCCCAGCGCCGCGGCTCCCAGAGCAACGCCGGCAACAACGCCGGCAGAAACACTCGGCTTGTTCATCTAGAGCTCCTTTTGCAGGTAAAGGCCATGGTCATAAAATCCAAGATGGCGATAGTACTCGCGCGTGCCAATCGCGCTAATCACGTTGATGCGCGCATACCCCGCATCCCGGGCAATCTCGCACGCACGCTCTACGAGCAAACGCCCCAACCCGTGATGCTGCGCCGCCTGGCCCTGGTCGCCCACGCGCGCCGCCATGCCGTACACGTGCACCTCGCGAATCATCGCCTCGTCCGGCATCGTCGGCAACTCGTCCGCATGCGCGGCAACAAACGAATGGTCGGGCAGCGACAGGCGCAAAAAGCCCGCAATCTTGCCCTGCGGCGTCACCCACTGCAAAAAGCGCTCGTGCGTCACCGGCGTCTCGTACGCCACATCCTCGTCAAGGGTCAGCTCATCCAAGTCGGCACCCGCCGTGCTGATCTCGCGATAGCGAATCTCACGCACCGTCACACCGTCGCCCCGAGCAGCCAGGCGGTTCTCGACGAGCTGACGCAGGTTGGGCTTCTTGTTGCCCACCATAATGTCGTCGGAGCTAAAATCGCGGATCATGCGGCTGATACGGCAGAACGACGGCGTCACCACGATGTCATCGGCTAGCACGTCGAGCAGCTCCTCCTCGGTATAGGGGCGCCACTCGCCGCGCTCGTAGCAGCCCACCAGACGCGAGCCCTCGATGAGCGCGCACGGGTAGACCTTGACCTCGTCGGGCATAAAGGCCCCCTCGGTCATAAAGCGCTCGTAGTCGCGCTTGTCCCCCTCGGGCGTGGCGCCCAGCAGGTTGAGCATAAAATGCGCATGGATCTTAAAGCCAAACAGGCGCGCAAGCGAAAACGCCCGCTCGATTTGGCCCACCGAAATGCGACGCTCGTTGATATCGAGCAGGTGCTGGTCGAGGCTCTGGATGCCCATCTGGATCTTGGTGCAGCCCAGGCGGCGGATGAGCGTAAGCGCCTGCGGCGTTACGGCATCGGGGCGCGTCTCGATAACGAGTCCCACCACGCGATGCTTCGCCGTCTCATTGATGTGCTGCTGACGCTCGAGCTCCTCCATCGTTGCCGTCTGCCACTCGGCGACCTCGCCCCATGGCGTACCGGGGCCGTACAAACGACGCACCGCACGGTTATAGCCGCCCACGGCAGCATCCACACGCTCCTGCTCGTCGGCAACGCCGGCAGCGAGCGTGGCCTCGTCTATCGCAATGCCGGCAGCCCGATAGCGCTCGCGACGCTCCGCCACCACCGGCGGCAGCGCATCGGCGGGTGCATCGTCGAGCAGACGCCCCGCCTCGGCACGGCTGATGCCCGGACGCGCCAACATGGGGTTGGCAGCCACACCAGCCACGGCATCGTCATTGAGCGCACGGAAGAGCTCCGACATAAACCACGTCTGATACCCTTGCGGATAGTCGCTCCAGGTACCACCGAGCACAATGAGCTCAATCTTATCGGTCGCATGCCCCATCTGCGAAAGCGCGGTCAGACGAGCGCTCACCTGCAGATACGGATCAAAGCAGTTTTGCTCAGCACGGGCGCACGCGGGCTCGGCATGCAAATAGCTTTTGGGCATACGCAGGTCGTTGGGGCAAAACAGGCAATCGCCCGAGCACGGCCACGGCTTGGTGATGACGGTAATGGTCGCCACGCCCGAGGCCGTGCGGCGCGGCTTCATGCGTAGCACCTGCAGCAGTTGACGCTCTAGCTCGGCATCGACATTCCACCCAGCCCAACGAGCCGGCTCCTCACGTTTAACCCGCTGGTAGAACGGCAGCAGACGGCGCTTGGCCAAATCGCGTTTGTCGGCACCCTCACGGCGCGCCTCGGCATGTATCAGCTTGACGAGCGCCTTGTCGTCCACGGTCTCGCCGCGACGCAGGGCTTTAAGTATGTTCAAGATAATCTGTTCCATGCCCCCATTGTAAAGGCAAAGGCGCCGAAGCCCGTCGCGGCTCCGGCGCCTTCATCAAACAGCGCAGCTATGGTTTATAAGTCTTCGATAGCCGTCTGTCACTCCGGATCAAACGACATGTCGCCCGAACCGACCTTAAAACGATACGTGGCAGACTTATCGCCGTTATCGAATTCATGATTCAAAATAGTCTCGCCATCGTAGCCAAGCGGAAGGAAATCGCTCTCGAAGTCGCCGCTGCCCACGGTAAGGCTCGCCTTAAAGCCCGTAGAATTCGGAACCGTCATCTCCACATCGCCCGAGGCCACGCTCACGTCCATCGACTTCGCGGGGGCCTGGTAGAGCTCGAACGTCGCATCGCCCAAACCGACCTCAGCGCTGAGCGCATCAGTCACGCTGCCCGTAAACTCTACATCTCCCGCACCCAGGACAAGATCGAAACCATCACAGATGACACCGGCAATCTGCAGATCACCCGAGCCCACGTGCGCGTTGACTCCCTTCAGATGTTCGGCAACACGGCGTGGCAGCTCAACCGTAACTGAGCGATCGATTGCCTTACCGTCATCACTTCCAAACTGGGAAACCTTGAGCGTCGAGTCCTCGACGGATGCGATGTTTTGCTTCGCGGCCTTGGAGGCATCCATACCCTCGGCAACGCGCCCCCGCTCTATAACGCGAGCCTTGTTGCCATCAACAACCTTGACGTCCACCGAAGCCGCATTGATATCGAAATCGAGGTAGCGGAACTCATCGGCATCAAAAGTCGCACTCGAAAGTTGCTGAGGCCGAGCGGAATAGTTACCGCTATTCAAGGAATCGTCCTCGTCAAACATATCGTCAAAATCAGACAAATGGCCAGATAGAATACCGGTCGTACGCACCATATCGGAATGAGCCAATAGCCGCGAAATGCCAAAGACAAGCCCAATGATGAGCACAAACGCTCCGACGCCAACGCCCAAGCGTACCTTGGATTCATGCGAAAGCTTCATCATTCATCACCCTCTTTGGCAATCGGCTCAGCGGTGGTCGCGGTAGCCACGTCAGTATCAACCGCAGCGGAAACATTCTGAGCCCTAGCTGTCACCGGTGCCGGACCAACCTGAATATCACCGCGCGCCCAATCGCCATCGAGCGCACGCGCCACCCAGTGATAGATAGGGATCGTAAAAAAGATGAGCGCAGCAAAGGGGCCGGCGCCAAACGGGAACATCAGCAAAAAGAACAGTAGCCAGCACACGGCCCAATACGGGAACGACTGGAACGGGCCCTTCGCCGGAGTCGAGCCAACTGCACCGCCACTCGTCGCCTGCGCCGTAGCGGCGTTGGCGGCCTGCGCACTCCAGCTTGCCGCTTGTGCCGCCTTGGCCGCAGCATCACTCGCCTGTGTTGCCGCCTCGGTGGCACGTGCCGCCGCCTCATGGGTGCGGGCGCGCTCCGCGGCCTCGGCCTCGCGCTGGCGGGCGCGGTCCTCGTTCTCAAACTCGATATCGTCCTCGATCTCGTCGCTCGGATTGAGCAGCTCGTCCAGGCTCACGCTATAGAGTTTGGCGAGCGAGATCAGGTTCTCGGTATCGGGCGAGCTCTCCGCGCGCTCCCATTTACTGACCGCCTGGCGCGACAGCCCCAGCTTTCGCGCCAGCCCTTCTTGGCTAAAGCCTTTGCTGCGGCGAAGGTCGGCGAGCCGCTGCGCAGTTTCTACATTCATGGTTCCTCCTATGTGATGCCAGCCGTGCCGCCGGACCGTTTTTGTTCTTAAGGCGCCTTGCACAGTTAAAAATCTATCCGCCACCGCCAAAAGCATGCCGCCTATTCTAGTGAGATTTTTGACAACCGGCGGTTGCGAGTGCATATGAGCTGCGGAAATGTGTCCAAACAAAGCAATGGCACCTAGCCCGGTTGTCCCCGTTGCGGCGTTAACGGTAGTATGGTCGTACTGTTTATTCCGCACCGCCAACGGAGGGAGTCCCGCGCCGTGAACCGCGATTTCGCCTCATCGCTCATCCAGCTCAACAACACGTTCTATCGCGAGCACTCCGCCTCCTTTTCCGATACGCGTCAGGCCCCGTGGCCCGGCTGGGTACGCACCATGGATATCGCGCTCGAGCAGCTCGACGTCGCCACAATCGAGCATCCCGTCCGCGTCTTCGATCTCGCCTGCGGCAATATGCGATTCGAGAACTTTGCCGCCGGCGGCGCACTTGCCGCCAAGGGCGTCGACGGCGCAAACTCCTCGGCAGATGCCAGCTGCCCGTTTGAGTTCTATGGCGTCGACTCGTGCCAAGACCTGGCCATCGATGCACGCGGTCACGCCCTGCGCATTCCCAACCTGCACTTCCAGGAACTCGACGTGCTCGATGCCCTCATGAAGCTCAACCCCGCCGAGACACCCGACGTGCTTTTCGACGCCCCGCTCGCCGATATCTCGGTCTGTTTTGGCTTTATGCACCACGTGCCGTCGTGCGAGTACCGCGTACGCGTGCTCGACGCCCTGGTGCGGCAGACGCGCCCGGGCGGCATCATCGCCATTAGCTTTTGGGAGTTTATGAACGACGAGCGCATGGCGCGCAAGGCCGTTCGAGCCGAGGCCCGCGCCGAGCTCACCCCGCCGTTTGAGGGTTACGATTCAGCGCAGTTTGAAGCCGGCGACCACCTCATTGGCTGGCAAAACGACCGCCATGCTTACCGCTATTGCCACCACTTTGACGATCAGCAGATCACCGACTTGGTGCGCGGCGTGCGCACGTTCTACAAGAGCGGCGAGGTCCCCGTACGCGAGCTTGAGCGCTTCCATGCCGACGGTCGCAGTGGCGAGCTCAACCGCTACGTGATTCTCAAGCGCCTGTAGGCACCGACGACTCGCCGTCGAGCCGCACCGCATCTTTCGGGCAAGCTATGCCTACCCTTTTTTCAACCCATTGACGGAACGCGCAGCTATGCGTTCCATACTTATGACCAAGGAGCCTCATGGGAGCCGTCCACGTTCGCACGCCTAAGAACTTTGTGCTCGAAGAGCGCCTGGAGCGCTACGCCGATGCGATTGAGACGAACCCTGAAATCTATGCCGGAGATTGGCGCGAGGCCTGTGCGCCCGCAGGCAGCAAGTCTTTCGAACACCTTCACCTGGATCTTGGCTGCGGCAAGGGAACGTACCTTGTAGAGCGCGCGGCCCACGAGCCAAACACGCTCTTTATCGGCATGGACCAGGAGCCCATCTGCATCGCCTATGCCGCACAGAAAATCTGCGAGCAGGAACTGACCAACGCACTCGTCCTGCCCCGAGGCGCCGCATCGTTGCCGCAGCTGTTTGCCACAGGCGAGCTCGATGCCATCACCATCAACTTTCCCACGCCGCAGCCTAAGGCCAAGTACGCCAAAAAACGACTCGTCCATGTCGACCATCTGATGCTCTACCGCCCGCTTTTTTCAGCCGGCGCCACCGTCACGCTGCGCACCGACAGCAAGCCATTGCGCGACTACGCCCTGGGGCAGTTTGCCGCGGCCGGCTACGACACACTTTGGGTAAGTGACGACGTTCGCCGCGACCATCCCGAGCATCCCGAGACCGAATACGAGCGCCGCACGCGCGAGATGGGTGCCGCCGTCTATGGCATTTGCGCCACTCCCGACGCGCTGCCCAGCGACGAACAGCTCACGGCGGGGCGCGCGCAGGAGCAAAGCCTTGCGTGCTACCTGCCCGACAATCTCGATGAGCTCACCTACGTGCCCCTCGGCATGGAAGAGGCCGTCGAGAATTTTAAAAACCGCGCCCGCAAGGGCAAGAAGCGCTTACCGCAGGAGTCCCAGGGACCTCTGATGGTCGCGGCTTCGGCAAACAAGCGCAAATAGGCACCAGCAAACGACCCTCAAATCTAAGTGAGTAGACTTTATTGCAATAGCCAAGCACAACCCACGTAACCAATAATAAAACCGCAGGTAGAGCCTTTGCGCAAAAGCCATGTGCTCGCGATATTGCAAAAAGTCTACTCACTTAGTTGGCAACTGCACCAAACAGCTGGGCAGAACGCCCATTTCCTGCATTTTCTTGCCTGCGAAAGCATCGATGCGACGCTACGCCATAATAGTTGGCGGACAATCGCGAGAGAAAGCAAACACATGGCACAGACCACGACAGATACCGCCGCCAGCACCGTCTCCGGTGCCGGCGCCGCCAGCTCGTTCTCGGGCGGCACGGGAACCGAAGCCGAGTTTGGCTCGCTCGGCGCGCTCTCTCCCACCTGGTGGGAGCCCGAGGACGGCAGCGAGCCCGAACCATGGCTCACGCCCGATCAGGCCTTCGAACGCTTCTTTGAATGGACGAGCGACCGTGGCATTGAGCTGTGGGATCACCAAGAAGAGGCCCTCATGGACCTGGCCGCCGGCGATCACGTCATTTTAGGCACACCGACCGGATCGGGTAAATCGCTCGTCGCGCTGGGCATGCTCTTTATGGGCATGGCTCAGGGCAAGCGCTGCTATTACACGGCCCCCATCAAAGCCCTGGTCAGCGAAAAGTTCTTCGACCTGGTACAGGTACTCGGCCGCGATAACGTCGGCATGATCACCGGCGATACGCATATCAATACCAAGGCGCCCGTCATCTGCTGCACGGCCGAAATCCTTGCCAACGATGCGCTGCGCAAGGGCGAGGGCGCCGACGTGGGCTGCGTGGCCATGGACGAGTTCCACTACTTTGCCGACCCCGATCGCGGTTGGGCCTGGCAGGTACCGCTGCTCACCCTGCCCCACACGCAGTTTATGCTCATGAGCGCCACGCTCGGCGATGTCACCGCCATCGCCGCCTCGCTCGAGGAGCACACCGGCGCTGCTTGCGACTTGGTTGTCGATGCCCCGCGTCCTGTTCCGCTGAGCTACGACTATGTGACGACCTCCCTCGAGGGCACGGTCGAGCTCGCCATGCGCCGTGGCGAGGCCCCGCTCTATATCGTGCACTTTAGCCAGGATGCCGCCCTTGCGACGGCACAGTCGCTCGCCAATTTTGGCATCGCCAGCAAGGAGCAGCGCGAAGCCATCAAAGAAGCGGCAAAGGGAACGAGCTTCTCCACGGCCTTTGGCAAGATTCTCAAGCGCCTGCTTGGATGCGGCGTCGGCGTGCACCATGCTGGCATGTTGCCGCGCTATCGCCTGCTGGTCGAGCGCCTGGCGCAGCAGGGCCTACTGCCCGTCATTTGCGGCACCGACACGCTCGGCGTCGGCATCAACGTACCCATCCACACCGTGGTGCTCACCGCGCTCACCAAGTTCGATGGTTACAAAATGCGTCGCCTGCGCGCCCGCGAGTTCCATCAAATTGCCGGTCGCGCCGGTCGCTCGGGCTTCGATACCGAGGGCATGGTAATCGCCGAGGCACCCGAGCACGAGATCGAGAATGCCAAGCTTATGGCCAAGGCGGGCGACGACCCCAAAAAACTCCGTAAGATTAAAAAGAAAAAGGCGCCCGAGGGCTTTGTCTCATGGAACAAGCAAACTTTTGAGCACCTGATCGAGACGCAACCCGAAACACTCAAGCCACGCCTGCGCATCACGCACTCTATGGTGATTAGTGTGGTCGAGCAGGGCGGCAATGCCCGAGCCCGCGTACACGACCTCATCGAGACAAGCCTGCAGACCCCCGAAGAAAAGGCCAAGCTTGAGGTTCGCGCCGACGAGATCTTCGCCACGCTCATCGACTCCGGCGTCGTCGTGCGCACCGAGGTGCCGCCCGCACCCGACGCTCCGGCTGACGCCGCGCCGGACATCGACTACGCGCTGACGGTCGACCTGCCCGAGGACTTTGCGCTCGACCAGCCGCTCTCGCCGTTTTTGCTTGCCGCGCTGGAGCTGCTCGACCCCGAAAGTGAGACCTATACCATGGACCTCATCTCGATGGTCGAGGCCACGCTCGAGGACCCCAAGCAGGTATTGCGCGCACAGGAGCGCGCCGCACGCGATCGAGCTATGGCCGAGATGAAGGCCGACGGCATCGAGTATGAGGAACGCTTGGAGCGCATTCAAGACGTCACGTACGAAAAGCCGCTCGAGGATTTGCTCGACGCCGCTTTTGACAAGTACTGCCAGGAAGTGCCCTGGGCAAACGACTACCAGCTCTCTCCCAAGAGTGTCCTGCGCGATATGCTGGAAAGCGCGAGCGATTTTAAGGGTTACATTCAAAAGCTCGGCATCGCCCGCTCCGAGGGCATTTTGCTTCGCTACCTGGCAGAGGCCTACCGTTCGCTCGACCGCACCGTACCCATCGAGAAACGCGACGAGCACCTGCGCGACATTATCTCGTGGCTGGGCTTTGTGGTGCGCTCGGTGGACTCGAGCCTGGTGGACGAGTGGGAGAACGCCGGCAACCCGGCAGCCCTCGATGCCGTGCCGCCACAGGGCATCGACGAGGTCGTGGCGGACCGCCGCGGCTGCACGCTGCTGGTGCGCAATGCGCTCTTCCGCCGCGTGACCCTTGCCGCCCGTGAGCACGTTCGCGACCTGGGCGAGCTCGACGACGACTGGGGCATGAGCGAGATCCGCTGGCAAAAGGCCCTCGATGCCTACCATGAGCTGCACGAGGAAATCCTCACCGACGGAGATGCCCGCAGCGCCGCGATGATTTCCATCGATGAGTCCGACGAGAAGACCGCGCACGTATGGCACGTGCACCAGATCTTTGCCGACGAGGACGGCGACCACGACTTTGGCATCATGGGCGATGTCGATCTGGACGCCACGCAAGACGGCGGTGAAGTCATCTTCAAAAACTACCGCGTCGGCTTTATCGAAGACCTGCTCGAGGACTAGTCGAACATATTGGAACGAAACGAAGCGGGGCCGTTGGCAATATCGCCAGCGGCCCCGTTTTTGCACTATACGCTATGCCTTACTCGGTATCCTCGACCTCATACGAATCCGCCTCGGCTGGCTCATCGTTTGTCTCTGGCGCAGCCCCGCGCGCCTCGTCAAACGCCGCCTTCATGGTCTTGTTGCCCCACGTGAGCTTGCGAATGGTAAGATCATCGGCCTTCTTGTTGGCTAGGCGCAGATTGTTCTCGGAGGACAGCAATGCCTCCTTGGTTTTCTGCAGATGGCCAATCGTCTTGTCGATCTCATCGATTGCCGTTTGGAACTTGCGACTCGCGATCTCGTAGTTGCGACCGAAATCATTCTTGAACTTCTCCATCTTGGCTTCGAAGTTCGTGACGTCGATATTCTGCTGTTTGTACTCCGCTAGCTCCTGCTTATAGCGCAGTGAGCCCATGGCGGCGTTGCGAAGGAGCGTGATCATGGGAATGAAAAACTGCGGGCGAATCACGTACATCTTCTCGTAGCGATAGCTCACGTCGACTATCCCTACGTTATAGAGCTCGCTCTCGGGCTCGAGCAGCGTGCAGAGCACCGCGTACTCACAGCCTTTCTGGCGACGGTCGTGATCGAGTTTCTTAAAGAAGTCCTCGTTTTTATGCTTGGTCGCGGTCTCGTCGTTTTCGTTTTTCATCTCGAACATAATCGAAATGACCTCGTTGCCGCTCGCGTCGCACTCGCGGAAGATAAAGTCGCCCTTGGTACCCTCGGACGCATCGTTATCCTTCTCGAAGTACGCGTTGGGAAATGCCGTCATGCGCAGACGGTTAAACTCGGTTTCGCAATGCTGCTCGAGCGACTCGCCCACCATCTTGGTGGACAGACGGACCTTCATGTCCTTAAGGCGCTCGATCTCTTCATCCTTGTAGCGAATCAGGTCATCGCTCGCGCGCTTGGCCTGCGCAAGCTCGAGCTCGTGTGCCGCCTTGGCCTGTTCCTCGCGAGAATCGCGCACCGCCAGCTCGCTCGTCAGTTTGGCACGCGCCTCATCGCGCTCTCGCTCCGCCGCGGCGACCGCCTTCGACAGCTCCATTTTTGCAGAAAGCTCTTGCTCACGAAGCTGTGCACGAAGGCCCTCGGCCTCGCGCTCAGACTGAGCCTTTGCGGCGGAAAACTTCTCTTGTACCTTCGCGCGATAGTCAGCAAGCGCGCGCTCGGCCTCGCTGCGAGCGGCATCGAGCTCACGCTGCGACTCTGCCGCGGCAGCGGCAAGCGCCATCTCCTGGGCCTTGTCCGCCGCGGCAAGCCTGGCCTGCAGCTCGGCAATCTGAGCATCACGTGCAGCTAAATCGTTTTGAGCGGCATTGCGCGCCGCCGACTCGACGAGCTTGGCTTCGTCATCTTTGCGCTCCAGCTGCGCACGCAAATTGTCGATCTCGCGCTGGAGTTCGGCATTCTCCTTTTGAGCGTTGGCTCGTGCCTCTACCGCCGCGCGCTGGCTTGCACTCTCGCGCTCTGCGGCAGCGCCCTCGAGCTTGGCGCGCAGCTCGGCGAGCTCAGCATCGCGCTTGGCAACCTCTTGTGCCAGCTGTTGAGCTGCAGCGTTCTTCTGCTCGGTAAGCTGAGCGTTGCGCTGGGACTCTGCCTTTTGCAAGGCAGCCATCGAACGCGAGCGCTCAAGCTCCAGCGCTTGCTCGCCCTCGCGCTGGACCGCCTTCACACGCTCATCCAGGTCGCGAGAAAACTCGGCATCGCGCACTTGCTTGACGATATCCGCATAGCCGGACGCGTCGACCTTAAAAACTTCGCCACAATGCGGGCACTTGATCTCGTTCATAGCAGCTCCTCGCTGGACGCAAATATCAACCGCCTACACTCTACCGCGCCACACGGACAAAAAAGGCGCCGCCGCCATAATGGCAACGGCGCCAGAACCGCCACAAAGGTGCCCGTCCCCTTTGTGGCGGTTTGTATGACGGTTCGAGAATTACAGTCCAAAGAAGCCTAGGATTTGGTCACGGCTTACGGGCTTGTACTCGTTGGCATCGAGGCCGACATCGTAGCGAAAGGTAGGACGTTCGCGATCGCGGTTGCGCGCATTGGTGCGGTCTCCCCTGCTGTGGATATGCCCGTGCAGCATGATGGCGCCACGTGCCTTGCCATTCCAGCTGAGCATGGGGTAGTGGCTCATAACCAGACGATGACCCTTGGCATAGCCGGGGGCAATCTCCAGGTAATCACGCACGTCTTCCCAAATCTGCGGCACGTCGGGATCTTCCCAGTCGCCGTCATGGTTACCACGGATGAGCGTCACGTTCTGGCATTCAATGCGTTTACGCAGGCGCACCGCCTCCGCCAGGGGCAAACGATAGGTAAAGTCACCCAGAATATAGAGGCGGTCATCCGCAGCCACGCACTCATTGATGGCATCGATGACCTTGCGGTTCATCTCCTCAACCGAGCCAAACGGTCGGTCCATGTCGTGCAAGATATTCGTGTCGCCCAGGTGCAGGTCGGCGGTAAACCACATCATCGTCTCAGTCCTCATTTCGCAACGCGTCCAACTCGTGCTAAGTATACAGACGCAGCGATGCGACAGTTACCCAAAGAGCCCGCCAAACAGTCCGCGACGGCGCTTGTCTTTCTTTTTCGACGCATCACCCTGAGTTTTCTTGTCCTGTCGCATCTTACGGTCCTGCTCCAGCTCATCGTCGTCGAGTAGCATATCCCACTCAAACGAATCGTCCGTCAAATCGAACAGGTCATCGTCATCAAACATGGCAGCCTCCCTTACCGATTAGCGGGCATCCACCACATAGAGGCCAACGCGCACCTGGTGCCACGGGCTACGCTCGGGGGCAACCTGCTGCACGCGGGCCTCAAATACGTCCTCATGGCCGTAATACATCATCAAGGACAGCGGACCGACCTCGTTTCCCGGAACATAGCCAAGCTTGGTGTTGCCGTAGTAGATCGCAACCGCCTCGGGATCATGGGGATTATCGCGCTCGGCGCACAGCGTCAGTTTATCGCCCGCCTTAAGATCGCCCAGGACCAAAGCGCCGTCGGCATACTGAAATCCCGCAATGTGAAACGACAGAAGAACACGTGAAGGCTCGTACATAGCAACTCCCCTAACGGCCGGATAAAACGGCGCTTAACCTTATTGAGAAGTCTACGGGTCCGTGCGGACACAAATTCATCCTGCCTGCGTCTTTTCGACCGTTTGTCCCTACGCCATCTGATTTTAATGCACAAACATGCGCACGAATTTGTGCTTCCAGTTTGCGTAAGGGGCATAGCGAAATGGCACGTCCAGCCACGTTGCCTTGTTCACGATGCTCTTCTTGTGGCTAAACGTATTGAAGCTCTCGCGTCCATGGTACTGCCCCATACCGCTCGCTCCCATGCCGCCAAAGCCCATATGGCTCGTAGCCAGGTGCATGATCGTGTCGTTGACGCAACCGCCACCAAAGGGCACGTAACGCACAAAGCGCTGCTGAACCTCACGGTCCTGGCTAAAGATATACAGGGCCAGCGGCGTCGGACGATCCGTAATAAACGTCTCGGCCTCGTCTAGGCTCTCAAACGTCAGCACCGGCAAGATGGGACCGAAAATCTCCTCCTGCATCACGGCGTCATCGGGGGCCACGCCGTCCAAAATTGTCGGCTCAATCTTGAGCGAAGCCTCGCGCGCAGCACCTCCAAGCACGACCTTATCGGGATCGATCAGCCCATGCACGCGCGCAAAATGCTTGGCATTGACGATATGCCCGTAATCCTCGTTGTCGAGCGGATGCTCGCCAAACATACGGCGCGCCTCTTCCTTGATGAGGCCCAGCAACTCGTCGTGCACACGCGTATCGACCAGCAGGTAGTCGGGCGCCACACAGGTCTGCCCCACGTTGAGCCATTTACCAAAGGCGATACGCCGTGCCGCAACCTTCAAGTTTGCCGTCGCATCCACGATGCAGGGACTCTTTCCACCCAGCTCAAGCGTCACGGGCGTAAGGTTTTTACTTGCGCGCTCCATGACGAGCTTGCCGACCGGAACGCTACCGGTAAAGAAGATCTTGTCCCAGCACTCATCGAGCAGCGCTTCGTTCTCGGCGCGCCCGCCCTCGACAACTGTCACCAGGCACGGATCAAATGCCTCTTCGCAGATCTGCTTGAGCACCGCACTCGATGCCGGAGCATAGGCGCTCGGCTTGATGACCACAGTATTGCCCGCGGCAAGGGCGCCGGCGAGCGGCTCGAGCGTTAGTAAAAACGGGTAGTTCCACGGGGCCATGATGAGCGTGACGCCATAGGGCACGGCTTGCGTTTTGCACACACTCACGGCGTTGGCAAGGTCGCACGGACGCAGGCGCGGACGACTCCATCGAGCCACATGTGCGATCTGATGACGAATCTCGGAAAGCGACGTGCCGATCTCGCACATATACGCCTCGTCATGCGACTTTCCCAAATCGGTCTTGAGCGCATGGGCAATATCGGCCTCGTGGGCCCGCACCGCATCGCGTAAACTCACGAGCGCACGACGTCGAGCATCGACATCAAACGTGGCGTGCGTCTTAAAGTAGACGCGCTGGTCTCCGACGATGCGCGCAATTTCCTCGGTGTTCATGGACCCTCCTAGTTCTCGCCCTCAAACATACCACCCGCGACGACCTCGTACATGCGCATCAGCTCCAAACGGTCCTTCAAAAGTGGAACGGGGTACAGCGGATTGGCCTCGGCATCGGCATGCGCCGCCATCTCGGGAATGTCAGAGCGGCGAATGCCCGTCACATATTTGGGAATGTCCAAGGCGGCGTTCATTCGATCGACCCAATCGATAAAGGCCTCGACGGGATGTGTCAGGGCGCCCATGCCCGTCTGCCCCGTAATGGAGGCGAGCAGACCGCGCGTAAACTCGGGGTCGTGCACCGCAAAGCGCGGGATAAGCACAAAGTCGTTAATGGGGTACTTGTAGTGCGTCTCGTCATCGGTGATAACCGCCGCGAGCGCAACTTCGCTTCCCGTACCGGCGGTAGTGGGAACCGCAATAAGCAGCGGCAGGAGACGGTGGACGCGCAGCAGACCGCGCATCTTGTTGATGGGCTTGTTTGGCTGTGCGATGCGTGCTCCCACGCCCTTGGCACAGTCCATGGCCGAGCCACCGCCAAAGCCGATAATGGCCTGGCATGCACTCTCTCAGCATGCTCCAGAATGCGTGGCTCGGTATAGGGCAGCACCGGCAATGCGATGCGAAAAAACCGTTTGATACGTTCGGCACCAGGCGCAGCGGGCTAGATGCATAAAGGAAACTCCCTCATTTGTTGATTGGTCAACATTTGTTCGACCGATTCTACTCATCGGAGGTCGCAGGCGGCCTGCCAATCGTTAATCAATCAACATCTTCATATCTCAAAATTGTTTTATCAAAAATCATTCCTAATAGGCTTCACATTTTGTTGCATTTATGGATAATAGAACTCGTCAAGACGCACGTCCGGAGAGGGCCCTTACGGGATCGGACAAGCGCCCCATCGCCATCCATCGAAAGGATCGAATCATGAAATTTGTTTGCCCCGTTTGCGGTTATGTGGAAGAGTTCGACGGCGACCAGCTGCCCGAGGATTTTAAGTGCCCCCAGTGCGGCGTTCCCGGTTCTCGTTTCCTGAAGCAGGAGGAGGGCAAGCTCGAGTGGGCTGCCGAGCACGTCGTGGGCGTCGCCAAGATGGAGGGCGTCTCCGAGGACATCGTTGCCGACCTGCGCGCCAACTTTGAGGGCGAGTGCTCTGAGGTCGGTATGTACCTGGCCATGGCTCGCGTCGCCCATCGCGAGGGCTATCCCGAGATCGGCCTATACTGGGAGAAGGCTGCCCACGAGGAGGCCGAGCACGCCGCCAAGTTCGCCGAGCTCCTGGGCGAGGTCGTGACCGACTCCACCAAGAAGAACCTCGAGATGCGCGTTGAGGCCGAGAACGGCGCCACCGCCGGCAAGACCGATCTTGCCAAGCGTGCCAAGGCCGCTGGCCTCGATGCCATCCACGATACCGTGCACGAGATGGCTCGCGACGAGGCCCGCCACGGCAAGGCTTTCGCCGGCCTGCTCAAGCGCTACTTTGGCTAAGCCAACCGCCTGAGAGATAATCTCTAACTTTAAAGGGCCCGGACCGCATGGTTCGGGCCTTTTTTCGTGTCTCATAAACTCGTTAACGCCCTGAAATAGGGCCACCTTCGGCATCGACTTCTCGTCAAAAACTAAGTGAGTAGACTTTTTGGAACTTGCCGAGCAGACCATCCATATTGCTCTATAAAGCCGCAGGTAAATGACTTGTTGCAAAACGGCCCGGTCGCCATCACGCCAAAAGTCTACTCACTTAGATCCGCGCTGTCCACGATCGAGCTGTTTTGTGTCCAATGGACATCTTTCCGTCGATTACTCCCAATTTTGTCCAGTCAACGAATAGTTCAGACCGGAGTAATGCCTCAGCCCTTTGCTCATCCAAGCTTTTATCACGATATTCAACATCGAGCATCCTGCATACGGCCTTAACGATCGCACGGAATCTATCCTCATCGGATATCTGTCCGTGTGTCAGGAGAAGCACATCGTAGTCCATGGCTTGAAGTGCCGTCATGCGGTCAGCGTCACGCAAGCCATCCCCCGCGCGCCCGTGCGAGGCCTTTCCCTGGCATTCAATGGCCACCTGCCGCCTCCCGTCCGGCGAGGAAAGAAGTAGGTCGATATATACGCGGGTCTTTCCTACAATCGCTCGAGCACTTGTGCTTAGCATCACTTTGACATTGAGCTCTATGCCGCAAAACCCTTCACCTCCCAGGGCTCGCGGCAGTCCAAGCAACAAATACGCCTCGACCTCAAAAGGCGAAGCGGCACCCAATGGAACGAGATGCGATACCGCCATAAATCGATTGCCGTAACGCATCCCGCAAACATCTGAACAAAAACGGTCAAGGTCCCCATCCAAAACCAAAGCGTCGCGACGCCATAAATTTGAGGCGGTGCCGCCCTCGGACGGGCAGCGCACCCAACCCAACGTTGTCGAAATCGCACCCGAATCAATTGCATGCGAAAGCTCCACCTCAAGTGGCGCCGGCAGGGCGCATACCGCAAACAAGCCGCACATCTCCGCCAATACCAGAAGAAGTTGGAGATCCGTCAGATGTCGCGACATGATAAATGCCGTTAGTAGAGGAGACGTGACCAAAAATCCATGCTCCGTTTCCAGCACGGATTCCCTGGGGAGTTCACCAAGAAACAGCCGCTGCCTAATGTTGGCAGGGCAAGTCCGTTTGTTTCTCGTCCGAACCAATGTATACAACGGAAAACCGAGCGCGACCGCAGCCGTCGGGTTGCGGACGAGGTCATATCGCTGCCGGTCTTCATCCGGCCGCGGAAGCGGAGGACACAAAGCGCGGACTTGAGGGGGCAAACGCCAGTACCTAAAAGCCGATATGTCACAAAGTAGATCCTTCATAGGCACAGGAAAGCACGAATTTCAACCCAGTCGGTCTCTCATTGGCGCGAACGCACCAAAAATGGCGCCGAACGAACTGCAAAGTTTTCAACAGCCCTCCCCAACTGGCCAAAAGCTTACCGAGAACTGGACGAAGCCCTGTTGAAAACCCCCTTTTTTTCTCATGCGGAAGCTTTGCGCGGCAAGTGAGTAGACTTTTTGGAACATCCCGAGCAGACCGATGATCCCACTTCTCAAAACCACAGGTAGATAGCTTGTTACAAAACTGTCTGGTCGCCAAAGTGCCAAAAGTCTACTCACTTAGGTTACAGAGTGCCCCATTAGCTGCGATTCCAGGGTATTAAGCACCTCCGGACTCAGGTCGTCATACTGGACAAGAATTTGAGTTGAGTTTTCAGGGACAGATGCGCCATCGGCACACCAATAACAGTTACTGATATCGATAAAAGGGATGCTCGAGCGCGTGAGGGCCTGCGCAAAAGAGCTTCCGCCCGTTCCCCGCTCCGCAACCACGGTGCAGTAAAGACCTGCGTCTGCATGCTCGATCGAAACCTCTCCTGCTGGAAACGCATTCCGTACAAGCGCCACCAGGCCATCACGCGCCTCACGAGCGCGAACGCGCACGCGGTTCACATGTCGCTCGTAATCACCCGATTCCAGCAAACGAGCCAAAGCGACCTGGTCGACAGAGCTCACCGACGAGGCGTAGAAACCAAGGTTGCACCTAAACCGCTCCATCAGCTCATCGGGCAACACCATGTACGCTAGACGCAACGCCGATGAAAGGCTCTTCGAAAACGTGTTGGTGTAGATGACCGATTGAGCGGCATCGATCGAAGCAAGCGCGGGAATCGGCTTGCCGGCCAGACGAAACTCGCAATCAAAGTCATCTTCGATGAGATATCGACCTGGTCGCTCGGCGGCCCAGCTCAGCAGCGCATAGCGACGCGCAATGCTCGTCACAAGGCCGGTCGGATACTGATGGGACGGCATCAGGTGAAGGACATCGGTCCCCGTTTTCTGCAGAGCGCTCAAGTCTACGCCCTCATCATCCAACGGGATATGTCGAACTTTGCAACCCATAGCCTGATAGATGCGCGTCAGGCGCAAATAGCCCGGGTCCTCAACGGCATACACCTTGTCGGCGCCAAGCAACTGAACCAACATGGTATCGAGCAGCTGGGCGCCCGCACCGATAACAACGTTGTTGGGGTCGACATTCATGCCCCTTGTCCCGCGCAGATGGTGGGCAATTGCGCGTCGTAGCCGAGTGGTGCCCTGTGCCGGCGCGGTCGAAAAGATTTCGCGCTCGTCTTCGGATGCCAGTGTCGCCCGCAGCGCGCTTTGCCAAAGCCGCGCCGCCTCCAAAGCAGAAGGAGAAAGTGCATCGAATCGCTCGACCTGTCCGTTGACATCATGCGCGCCGGAACCCGCAGAGACGGCATCCCGGTCGATGCCCTCTGCAGCCGAAGCCAAAACCGGTGCATCCGGAAGCTCGCAAGCGTAGTAGCCACGACGCGGCATTGAGCAAATATAGCCCTCGGCAAGTAACTGGCTATATGCATTCTCGATGGTAATGACACTGATTCCCAGATGATTGGCAAAGGCGCGCTTAGACGGAAGATGCTCCCCCGCCGCAATGCGTCCAGCAACGATATCATCTCGAATTTGCTGGTAAATATACTCATAGAGCGATGCTTCGCCGCGTTTTTCCAAATTGTAGTCAAGCATGAGTTTATCACCTGACCTTATTGAGTCATTCAATCTGGTATTAGTCTGGCCTTATTATTATCTCTAAAACTGAGTATTTCGCCATACCCAGCTCCCCGATAGGATGTTCCGTCAAGCAATGCACATGCCAACCAAGGGAGCAACCATGGCAGAACAGACCAGCAAGGCAGATCGCGTCAAACTCAATCGCGAGCTCGCGCAGATGCTCAAGGGCGGCGTCATCATGGACGTCACCACGCCCGAGCAGGCACGCATCGCCGAAGAGGCGGGCGCCTGCGCCGTCATGGCACTCGAGCGCATCCCGGCCGACATCCGTGCCGCAGGCGGCGTCTCACGCATGAGCGACCCCAAGATGATCAAGGGTATCCAAGAGGCCGTCTCCATCCCCGTTATGGCCAAGTGCCGCATCGGCCACATTGTCGAGGCGCAGGTCCTGCAGGCCATCGAGATCGATTACATCGACGAGTCCGAGGTTCTCTCCCCTGCCGACGACGTCTATCACATCGACAAGACCCAGTTTGACGTGCCGTTTGTCTGCGGCGCCCGCGATCTGGGCGAGGCGCTGCGCCGTGTTGCCGAGGGCGCCACGATGATTCGCACCAAGGGTGAGCCGGGTACGGGCGATGTCGTCCAGGCCGTGCGTCACATGCGCAAGATCCAAAAGCAGATCCGCGACGTTGTTGCCCTGCGCGATGACGAGCTCTTTGAGGCAGCCAAGCAACTGCAAGTTCCGGTCGAGCTGGTGCGCGAGGTCCACGCCACGGGCAAGCTTCCCGTCGTGAACTTTGCCGCCGGCGGCGTAGCGACCCCCGCCGACGCCGCGCTGATGATGCAGCTGGGCGCCGAGGGCGTCTTTGTGGGATCGGGCATCTTTAAGAGCGGCAACCCGGCCAAGCGCGCCGCCGCCATCGTCAAGGCCGTGGCAAACTTCACCGATGCCAAACTCATCGCCGAGCTTTCGGAGGACCTGGGCGAGGCCATGGTGGGCATCAACGCCGACGAGATCGAGATTATCATGGAAGAGCGCGGGCGCTAGTCCAGCAGAAAGGATCGCCCATGAGCGATTATGCAGACCAAACGGTCGCCGTGCTGGCGGTCCAAGGCGCTTTTGCCGAGCACGAAGCAAGACTATCCGAGCTGGGCGCACACTGTATTGAGCTGAGGCAGGCGGCCGATTTGCAGCAGAACTTTGACCGTCTGGTACTTCCCGGCGGCGAGTCCACCGTTCAGGGCAAGCTACTTGCCGAACTCGATATGCTCGAAGATCTTCGTACCCGCATTGTTGAAGGCATGCCTGTACTGGGAACTTGTGCCGGTCTGATTCTGTTGGCGCGCGACCTTGCCGCCCACGATGACAAGGGAACACCGCGCTTGGCAACCATGGATATACTCGTTGAGCGCAATGCCTATGGCAGGCAGCTCGGCAGTTTTCGCACCAAGAGGCAGGTAGACGGTATCGACGGTGAAGTGCCGTTAACGTTTATCCGCGCACCCCGCATCGTCGAGGTGCACGGCAATACCAAGGCCCTAGCCGAAGTCGATGGCCGCATCGTCGCCGCCCGTCAAGACAATCAGCTCGGCGTCACCTTCCACCCCGAGCTCGACGACGACACCCGCCTCCACGAGCTCTTCCTCCAAATGTAGGCAGAAAACAAACGAACGTGGATTTTCGGACGCATAGCAAATGAGAGTGGAAATCTCCCACTTTGAGCTTGGATGCAGGCTCAAACCGGGAGATTATCCACTCTCATACTATGTAGTCGTTGGGGACGTTCTCAACGACTACATTGCGAGAGACGGCCACGTTTGCCCAGATAATACCGACCAAAATAAACCTGTCCCTTTTTGGCAGGTTTGGATCAAGGCAACGCCGATGTTTTGGCAACGACAGCAAAAACCCGCTAGACCGAGCAGGGCGCCTTGAAACAAGGCGGCATTGACCTTTTGGTCATGCCGCCGAAGTTGAAAGGCAGATTGCCGCTCTGGCGGGCTTGCAGCGTCGGCCCGTTACGGCGTTTGGTAAAACGCCGTAACTAAAAACGGTTGCCGCGGAAGCCACCGCCGTTGCGGCCGCCACGGTCGCCGCCTCGACCGCCGCGGTCGCCGCCACGGTTGCCGCCGAAGCCGCCGCGGTTGCCACCGCGGTCGCCATAGCCACCACGGTTGCCGCCAAAGCCGCCGCGACCGCCACGATCGCCGCCACGGTCACCAAAGCCGCCACGGCCACCGCGACCACCACGGTCGCCGCCACGGCCACCGCGGTCGCCAAAGCCGCCGCGACCGCCACGGTCGCCGCCACGGCCACCACGGTCGTCACGGCCGCCGCGAGGACCGCGATCCTCGTCCAGACCCATGGCGACGAGCGGAGCGATAACCTTATCGAGCGCAGCCATCAGCTCGGTGGCCTCCACGTAAGAAAGCTCGGGCAGGAGCTTCTCCTTCTTGTTGGCAAGCTCGACCAGGCCCTCAGCGGCATCCTCGGCAGCGAAGACGACGATCTTGCGCATATCGCCCTCGGCGTTGTCGATGCGGCCGACCAGATCGGCAGCCTCGGCCTCGGCCATCAGGCCATCGAGCTCACGAAGGCGCATGCCCAGCAGGTCGGACATTTCCTTCTGCTCCATCTTGGGCTTGAGGTCAAGGAGCTTGATGGCGCGCTCGATGTTCGCCATACGCTCGGCCTTGGCCTCCTCCTCCTTGGAAATAGCAAAGCGACGGCTACGCAGCAGGCGGGCGGCCTTCTGCATCTTGTCCATCAGCTCTTCGTCATCGTAATCAACGGCGGCCTCGACAACCTCGGCCTCCTCCTCGGCGGAAACCTCGTCAGCAGCCTCAACCTCGGTAGCTTCGGTCTCCACGGTCTCGACTGCCTCGACCTCGGCAGCCATGGTCTCGTTCTCGGTCTCGTTCATGATCTTTTCGTTCTCGGACATGAGACTCCTTCTTGGCCCTCTCGGGCATCATCGCCCCATTCGCGGGGCCCGTCGCGCACTCTTTGCGCTTTAAACATTCATGCCTCTCGGCAAAACGTCCATTAGTTTATGGTGTCGCCATCCAATCTAGCTGCAGAATCTATATGCACACATTAATGCGACATGTCGCGGTATCATGGCCTGAACCAAACGTGTCCACCTTAAGGAGCCCGCCATGATTAAGCCCATCATGAAATCCGAGTTCTTTTTGCGCCTGCCTTCCAAAGACGCAGGGCCCGACGATGCCGTGATCGGGCAGGACCTCCTGGATACGTTCCACGAGCATGAGCACGAGTGCGTGGGGCTCGCCGCCAACATGATCGGCGTGCGCAAACGCATCATCTGCGTAAAGGACGGCAACAGGACGCTCCTGATGTACAACCCTCAAATTCTTGAGCAGGTCAATGCCTATCAGACCAGCGAAGGATGCCTCTCGCTGATCGGCGAGCGTCCCTGCACCCGCTATCGTCGCATTAAGGTGGAGTATTTGGACGAGAACTTCGTCCACCGCATCAAAAACTTCTCGGGCTACACCGCCGAGATCATCCAGCACGAAATCGACCACTGCAACGGCGTCGTTATATAGTTCCGCGAGTCAAGGAAAATGATCTGTTTTCCTCCGTCCCCTTTGGATCATGGTAACGACGCAAGCTGAGCACACGACAGCGAGCGAGCCGCATTTGCGCCAAGGTGACGTGAAATGAGAGGGCGCTGACCTTCTGGTCGCGCCCTCGAAATTGAACGTCAGATTGGCGTGAATGCGGCTCGCGTAGCGTCAAGCGGTCCGCCGTTCGGTAGAACGGCGGAACCAATTAGGACTGGCGGTAGTGATCAAAGAAATCGGCGAGGTCTTCGAGCGACTCTTTGAGCACTTCCATGCGCGGCAGGTACACGATGCGGAAGTGATCGGGCTCAGCCCAGTTGAAGCCGCCGCCACGCGTGATGAGGATCTTCTTCTCGTGCAGCAGGTCGAGGGCAAACTGCTCGTCATCGGTGATGTTGAACTTTTTAACATCCATCTTGGGGAAGATATAAAATGCCGCGCGCGGCTTGACCACCGAGATGCCGTCGATCTTGCTGAGCGCCTCATACACAAAGTTGCGCTGCTCGTAGACACGACCGCCGGGGCGGATGTAGTCGTTGACCGACTGATGGCCGCCAAGCGCCGTCTGGACGATCGACTGGGCCGGCACATTGGAGCACAGGCGCATGTTGGAGAGCATGTTGATGCCCATGATGAAGTCGCTCATGCAGCGCTGGTTGCCCGAAAGCACCATCCAGCCAATGCGATAGCCCGCGATCATATGCGACTTGGACAGGCCGCTAAACGTAATGCAGGGCAGGTCGGGGGCGAGCGATGCAATGGAGACGTGCTCGTAGCCGTCCATGCACAGGCGGTCATAGATCTCGTCGGCAAAAATCATGAGCTGGTGCCTGCGCGCGATCTCAACGATGCCCTCGAGCACCTCGCGCGGATAGACCGAGCCCGTGGGGTTGTTGGGGTTGATGATGACGAGGGCCTTGGTCGCGCTCGTGATCTTGGACTCCATATCCTGCAGATCGGGATACCAATCGGCCTGCTCATCACACAGATAGTGCACGGGATGTCCACCGGCAAGAGTTGCGCACGCCGTCCACAGCGGATAATCGGGGCTGGGAATCAGAATCTCGTCGCCATTGTCGAGCAGCGCGTTCATCGAAAGCTGAATGAGCTCGGACACGCCGTTGCCCGTGTAGATATGTTCCATCTGAACGTTGGGCAGGCCCTTGATCTGCGAATACTGCATGATCGCCTTGCGCGCAGAGAACAGACCGCGCGAGTTGGAATAGCCTTCGCAGTCGGGCAGCTGCTGGCGCATGTCCTTAATGACCTCATCGGGCGTGCGGAAACCAAAGGGCGCCGGATTACCGATGTTGAGCTTGAGGATGCACTCGCCTTCGTCCTCCATACGGGCTGCCTCGTCGACAACGGGGCCGCGCACGTCATACAGAACGTTCTCGAGTTTGGTGGATTTAGAAAAAGTACGCATGGTGGTGCTCCTTGCAATTTGATCTGAGGGATGGGGTTCGGGCTTGGAAACGTTGTGGGTCGATGATGTCTCGCCTTGATCGGCGTCACCGGCGAGCAGCCAGGTAACATCGACCTCCAAAATGCGGGCGAGTAGCTCTGCCACATCGCGCCGCGGAATCGTCTTGCCGCTCACATATTGGCTCATCTGACTCTTGCCGAGTTTTTTGCCGAGCATCTCCGATGCGCGGATTACGTCCGACTGGCGAACGTCGCGATCGGACATAGCCTGTCGCAGACGATCGCTAAACGTCTCTTGGGTCACAGGAACCTCCTTGCTGGCAAAGTTCAATTTATAGAACACGAATTGAACCAAGGTTCAATTTAGCAAGCAGTATAGCGCCGTGCTATTTCTAAAAGTTCAATTTCAAAAATAACATGACCTAAACCTCAAGATTTATCCCAAGGCGATAACGACGTGCGCCCATTTAGAGGTATTCGAGAAAACGGGCGGCGGCAAGCGAAACATCGGCCGTTCGATATATAGCATTGATCTGCCGATGGGGATGCCCTTCGAGCGGACGCACGGCAACATCGAACTGACAGCGGCGCATGATGAGCGCGGGAAGAATGCTCACACCCAGGCCGTCCTCGACCATAGCCATAATCGCATAGTCATCCCAGGTCGACAGTTTTGAGTGCACTGCCAGTCCCGCCCGACGAAACAGCGGCGTAATCTCGTCATCGGTGCCGCGTTCTAGCAGAATAAACTGCTCGTTGGCCAAGTCGGCAAGAGAGACAACCTCCGCCGTAGCAAACAACGAGCCTGACGGCACTACCGCCATTAACTCGTCACGCACCAAAGGCAGCGATGTCATGCCGTTTTCTCGGGGCTCACGCGGGATAAAGCCCAGATCGCAGCGACCCTCTGCCACCCATTGTTCAATCTCTGAATAGTCGCCCATCAGCAACTCGTAATCGACGTCTGGATGATCAGCACGAAAACGCGCAATCACCGGCGGCAGCACGTGGGTCGCCACGCTCGAAAACGTACCGATGCAGACTTTGCCGCGCATGAGCCCGCGCATCTCATCCACCCGTCGCTGCAAGCGAACGAATTCCTCGCAGAGCGCCTCGACAGCCGGCATGACCTGCCGCCCGTCAGCAGAAAGAGCAACACCTTCACGACTGCGGTCGAGTACCTTAAAGCCCCAATCGGCCTCAAGATCGGCCACCATGCGGCTCACGCCCGATTGCGAGTAGCTCAGGCGCTCGGCAGCACGCGTAAAGCTTCCAGCGCGCACGGTCTCCAGCAGCACCTGCATCTTTTGAATATTCGTTTCCACGACATACCTCCACCTTTGCATGAGTTTTTGTCATGTTTTCCATGCATTATATTCGCTTTTCTTCTAAAGCCAGTTCAACCATAGTGAACATGCACGGATATAGAGGGGACGGCAGCGCATGAACAACGGATTGATTACGTATTTAGCAGCATTGTTGTTGTTTGGCTCCAACGGCATCATCGCTGCGGCCATCGCACTCCCGAGCTCCGATATCGTGCTGCTACGCACTTTTCTGGGAGCCCTTTCGCTTGTCGCCATCCTCGCCATTACCCAACGCCATAAGCTGCAGGCGCCTTCTCGCCCCCGCGAAGCCGCAGCCCTCCTCCTCTCGGGAGCCGCGCTGGGCGCCAGCTGGATTATTCTGTTCCGCGCTTATCAGACGATCGGCGTCGGCGTTTCTTCGCTGCTGTACTACTGCGGCCCCATCATCGTCATGGCCCTCTCGCCGTTTATCTTTGGCGAAAAACTAACCGGTGGCAAAATCGCCGGGTTTATCGCAGTCGCCTGCGGCGCTTTTCTCATTGCAGCGCAAGGTCTAGGCGGCAATATGCCCATTGCGGGCATCGTCTGCGGAATCGCCTCGGCCTTCTGTTATGCATTGATGGTCATCGCCAGCAAGGGCGCGCCGCACATCGAAGGCCTCGAGAACTCCGCGCTCCAGGTGAGCGCCGCCTTTGTGACCGCGCTGGTCCTTACACTCGTCACCCAAGGCACCCCCTCATTCCTGTCCGCCAGCATCGCCGCAACCATCGATTGGCGCGCCGTCGCTATGCTCGGCGTCGTCAACACCGGCATCGGTTGTCTGCTCTACTTTAGCGCCGTCGCCAAACTGCCCGTGCAGACCGTCGCTGTCGTCGGCTACCTCGAGCCGCTTTCGGCCGTCGTGTTCTCGTCCGCCCTTTTGGGCGAAGTCATAACACCAGTCCGCCTGATGGGCGCCGTGCTTATCATCGGCGGCGCGATCTTTTGCGAACTCGCCGGTAAACGCTCAGGCGCCAAGACCGGTATCGCTCAGGCAGCACGCGTCTAAAAGTTCCCTCTTCAGTTTCAAAGCAGGAGCGCGTCCGCAGTTATTACATTGCAGCAAAGCCATACAGCGGATGCGCCCCTGTTTTGAAATGCTACCTGCGTACATAAATAATCCCCAGATGGGGATTATTGTCTGAAATTACCCGATGTGCCAAACAGCTCTTGTATGTATAAAGACGGCATAAAAGTTATCTGTCCAAGACAGATAACCGGATGTCCAAGGGAGTCCACGTGGCGCACGCCAAACTGGAGGCAAACCTCCAAGACCAGCACGGTCAAGTACGTGGTAATCGCCATGAAGGCCGACAACTACAACGAGGGCGGCATCTTCGCCCTGTTTAGCCTGGTGCGCAAAGTGGCGCCGTGGCTGATCCTACCTGCCATGATCGGCGGCGCGGCGCTGCTCGCCAATAACTCCAGCTCGAAGTTCAGATCGAGGAAGCCGAGGAAATGGATGTCGATATCTTCTCGAACGACCTTGTCAACATCAACGAAGCCGGTAGGGACATGAACTTCGACCCCACCGAGCTGCTCGGGAGCGTCGCCGATACGCCCGAACAGCAACAGCTCGACGGCCTCGAGAGCGAACAACTCAACGACGCCAACTTCTAACGACGTCGCGCGTCGACGACAGCGGCCCTGCGCCTCACAGGAGGCGCAGGGCCGCTTTGCATTGCAGTAAAACCGCCGGCTACGAACGACGCGGCTCGGGAACCACGAGCCTATCGGGGCTCGCGCCCTCGGCATCCATCAGGCTCACGTAGCGAATCGACGGATCCTCATACGTTGAGTAATAGTAATTGCCCGTGCGCGCGCTAAAGCATCCGGTGTAGATAGTCTTCTCGAACTTGCCGTCACCCATCTTGGACGCACCCTCGATCATCGCCACCCCCTCGAGCGAGCGGAACATGCGAATGACGTTCTCGGCCTCGCTGTCTTTTTGCGGGTAATTGGCATTGAGGTATGCCGCCTTTACAAAACGGCTCGGCGAATAGCAGTCACCCGGAATACCGCGCATGCCGGCACCCGCGCCATAGGGCTTGAGCTCGGCGCCACGCCATGTCGCCGTCTGAGGAAAATCGCTTGTGGCGGTGATATAGGTGCGCAGGTTTTCCATGTGCCACGGGAAGGTCGGCTGATTGGCAAGGGTGTCGACCGGATCGTCGTATACATGCAGACCGTCAGCCATCATCTCGACCACGATGCTGCGCCGGCTGTCGCCGATAATCCAATGGAGCAGCGACACACCCAGCCCCTCTCCGGCAGATTTGGCAACAATCACCGTGTCGCGCAGCGCAGCCTCGACCTCGTCGACCGTCGAGAACGTCGCTGCCACCCACAGGGGAAACTCATAGGCCGCGATATTGGTCTTGCCATCAACCGGGTCCTCGGCATACTCGGCATAACCGGGAAAGTTGAGCCCTGCCACAGCCAGACCCGCATCGTTACCACAGTCGAAAAACATAGGATAGTTCTTGTAATCGATGCACATGCCGATTACCGCGTGTGCCGCCGACGCATCGTCGATAAACGAATACGGGATATGGAACCCGCGGGGCATCACGCGAACCTGTTGGCCGTAGCTAAAGCTCCAGTCGAGGTTGCGACCCAGATACATGTTGCCGGAATTATCGGTAAATCGAATGCTCGTGCACATGGCGCCTCCTAGCCATACGTCCTTGTTAAGCTCATTGTTACCAAACAAATAGGCGCTAAACACAAAAGCCCGGACATGACAATAACGTCACGCCCGGACCACACAAGCAAGATAAACTCAACCAAGTCAACCTCGCAGGTCGTCTAAGGGGTCAAAGTACCGCAGATTGCCACGAAAGAGGAGCGAAGCGTACTTAAGGTACGCGAGCGACGATTGAGCGGCAAGGTGCGGTACTTTGGTCCCCTTAGACCAACTTTCCAAGACAGTGATCGATCATATGCTGGATCATCTGTGCCTCAAAGCCCGTGTAGTCGCGGCGGCACTCCTTCATCTTGCCGTCGACGATCTGGTCAAAGGCAACCTTGCACTTGATATAGCGCGTGGACTTGGTGATTTCGTCGTGCGTCAGGCAGCTCTCCTCCATCTTGCTGGCGCCCAGGCCAAACACCAGACGGGGGTTGTAGAGCACGTGGGGCTCGCCGGCGTCGTCCAGATAGACGCAGACCTTCTTGGTGACGCCAATCTGGTTGGCGGCAAGGCAGCCGGCGTCCTCGAGCGACTTGATGGTATCGATCAGGTCCTGTGCGACCGACTCGTCCTCGACAGTCGCAACCTCGCAACGCTGGGACAGGATAGCCTCGTCGCGGCAGAGCTCTTTAATCATACGTTCCTCCAAAGAGTTCAATGTAACTGCTTAAGTATACGGTACCTACACATTTTCATGCGAAAAATACCGTCCGCCTGTTACAAAGCGCCGAACTTCAACATGCGAGAAACATCGACCTTCCAAAGGCGATATAGTAGGTAAGTTCGTGTCAATCGGCCTAAACTCGGGGCCGAACAAGGAAAGGGTATGCATGGACGAACTTTTTCACGTCAGCGAGCGCAAGTCCACAATCGGGACCGAACTTCGCGCTGGACTGACAACATTCCTGGCGATGGCCTACATCATCGCCGTCAACCCTGCGGTGCTCTCGGGCGCTGGCATCGATGCGGGAGCGCTCGCCTGCGCCACCTGTCTGGGCGCCGGCATCATGACCATCTGCATGGGCATCTTCGCCAACCGCCCGCTCGCCTGTGCGTCGGGCCTGGGCATCAACGCCATGATTGCGGGCATCACCGCCACCATGTGCGGCGGTGACTGGCACGTTGCCATGAGTGTTATCTTCCTCGAAGGTATCATCATCTTGCTACTCGTCCTTTGCGGCCTGCGCGAGGCCATCATGGACGCCATCCCCGTGGTCCTGCGCCACGCCATCTCGGTGGGTCTGGGCCTGTTTATCGCCATGATCGGCCTGTGCGACGCCGGTATCATCACCGCTGGCGCCGGTACGCTCGTCGGCCTGGGCGATATCGCCTCCCCCACCTTTATCGTCGGCATCATCTCCATCGTCGTGACGGTTGCCCTTGCTTCCCGCAACGTGCCGGGCTCACTGCTCATCGGCATCATCGTCGCCGTTATCGCCGGTATCCCGCTGGGCGTCACCCATGCGCCCGAGGGTCTCATCGCACCGCTCGACTTCTCGACCTTTGGCGCCCCGTTTGCCAGCACTGCTGATGGCAACATGGCCATCGTGAAGGTCCTGACCGACCCGATGCTGCTCGTCGTTGCCTTCTCGCTGCTCATGAGTGACTTCTTCGACACCATGGGCACCGCGATGGCCGTCGCCAAGCAGGGCGAGTTCTTGACCGAGGACGGCAATGTCGAGGACATCCGTCCCATCCTGGTCGTCGACTCCGTGGCCGCCGCTGCCGGTGGCTTTATGGGCGTCTCCTCCATCACCACCTTCGTCGAGTCCACCTCTGGTGCTGCCGACGGTGGCCGCACCGGCCTCACCTCCGTCACCACCGGCGTGCTGTTCATTCTCGCCGCGTTCTTCTCCCCCATCGTCACCATCGTTTCCAGCGCCGCCACCTGCGGTGCTCTGGTCTACGTCGGCTACCTCATGATGAGCGAGGCCTCCGAGATCGACTGGTCCGACGTGTCGCAGGGTTTCCCAGCGTTCATGATTGTCGCCGGCGTGCCCTTCACCTACTCCATCTCTGCCGGCATCGGTCTGGGCTTTATCGCCTTCGTGGTTGTCGCGCTCTTTAAGGGCGAGGCCTCCAAGATCAAGCCGCTCATGTGGATCGCAGCACTCGCCTTCCTCGTCTACTTCTTTGTAGCGTAAGGGCAAAGCTGCCAAAGCAAAACCTCAAGGCGCAGAGTCGTATCAAGCGGCTCTGCGCCTTTCTTTTAGCGACGGTCCCTACGCCGACGTGCGACAATCGTATTTGTAGATGTCGAAATGCAGAGAGAAGCTTGTCATGGAAGCGCGTCAAAAGCAGATAACCATTCATTCAAGGCATGTCGAAAGC
Source organism: Collinsella sp. LCP19S3_F2 (assembly GCF_052121015.1). NCBI lineage: Bacteria > Bacillati > Actinomycetota > Coriobacteriia > Coriobacteriales > Coriobacteriaceae > Collinsella > Collinsella sp. LCP19S3_F2. Next base: position 7,606 of record NZ_JBQKFA010000008.1, on the reverse strand, counting down.
GCGCCCGTCATTTTCCTTCCCGCGGTCATGGGTGACGGCACCGAGGTCTATAGCCGTTGTCTTGAGCTTGATTGCCCGCCATTCACCCTGGTCGCCATTGGCGGGCTCAATTGGAATCGCGAGCTGAGCCCTTGGGAATGCGACGGAACCGTGCGCGATGCCGAGCCCTTTGGTGGTCAGGCGTCCGAGTTTCTCGATGAACTGCTGAATCGGATAATCCCAGAGGTCGAGCCATCACTTCCCTGCCCGCCTACCTGGCGCGGCATTGCCGGTTACTCATTGGCGGGTCTCTTTTCGCTTTGGTCGCTCTGGCAGACCGATGCCTTTAACCGTGCCGCAAGCGCATCGGGGTCCCTATGGTTTCCCGGATTTGTCGATTACGCACACGGGCACACGATGCCAGCCGCGCCCAACGCCGTCTATCTATCACTCGGCAAAAAGGAGACCAAGACGCCCAACCGCATGATGCGGCACGTACTCGACGACACGCGCGCAATGGAAAAACTACTCGGCGACCGAGGCATCCCCGCGACCTTCGAGCTCAACCCCGGTAACCACTTTGCCCAAACCGATGTGCGCATGGCCCGCGGCATACACTGGATACTGACGCATTAAAAATGGCGCCCACGCGTACGCACGGGCGCCATTTTTTTGATTTAGCTGAACACAACTACTACTCGACAGTCTCCTCAAGTTCAGAAACGGCGAACTCAAAGTCGTTGCCAGGCAGAATCGCGTTGAGCACGATGCCCACCAGCGAGCCCACGGCAAGGCCCGAAAGCGAAATCGTCACGCCGCCCAGCTCCAGCACGATGGCACCGGCGGCGCTGTAGGCAATGCCGAGTGAAAGCACGAGCACCAGAGCGGCCACCAGCACGTTGCGGTTGTTCTGGAAATCGACCTGGTTCTCGATGAGGTTACGGACGCCCACGGCGCTGATCATGCCATAGAGCACGAGCGACACGCCGCCGATAACGCATGCCGGCATGGCGGCGATCACGGCAGCGAACTTGGGGCAGAACGAAAGCACGATGGCGCAGCACGCGGCAATGCGAATCACGCGCGGGTCAAACACACGCGTCAGGGCGAGCACGCCGGTGTTCTCGCCATACGTGGTGTTGGCCGGAGCGCCAAAGAGCGAAGCCAGAATCGTGGCGAGACCATCACCGAGCAGCGTGCGATGCAGGCCGGGATCGGCGATGTAGTTGCGCTCGCAGGTGGAGCCAATAGCGGATATATCGCCGATATGCTCGATCATGGTTGCAAAGGCCAGCGGCATGATGGTGATGATGGCCGTCGTGGCAAGGCCGCTATCGAACTGCGGCCCAAAGAGTGCAAACACCGTGTTGTCCCACACGACAGGCAAGCCAAGCCAGGGAGCGGCTGCGACGCCGGAGAAATCGACCTCGCCCAGCGCAGCCGCAACGGCATAGCTCACCACGACGCCCAGTAAAATCGGCACGATCTTGACCATGCCGCGACCCCAAATATTGCAGATGACGATTACGGCGACGGCAACCACGGCAACGAGCCAGTTAGTCTGGCAGTTGGCAATAGCGGAACTCGCCAGGATCAGACCGATCGAAATGACAATGGGGCCAGTCACCACCGGCGGGAAGAAGCGCATGACGCGCTTGGCACCAAACGCGCGGAAGAGCGCCGCAAGCACTGGGTAGAGCAAACCGGCGCAGGCAACGCCCAGGCAAGCGTAGGGCAATAGCTCGGCCTCGCCGTTGGGCGCGATTGCGGCATAACCGGCAATAAAGGCAAACGATGAGCCCAAAAATGCGGGGACCTTACCGCGTGACAGGAAGTGGAAGAGCAGCGTGCCCAAGCCGGCAAACAAAAGCGTTGCCGATACCGAAAGGCCGGTGAGCACGGGCACCAGCACCGTGGCACCAAACATGGCAAACAGGTGCTGCAGACCGAGCAGGAACATGCGCGGGCAGCCGAGCGACGAAGCGTCGTAGATGGCATCGGTGACGGCGGGCGTCGAGGACTGGGACATGGATGTCCTTTCGAATGGAAGGGCGCTCGGGCATAGCGGATAACCTGCCCGAACGATACGGTCCGAACCATTGTACGCGATACACCATGTCTCGCACGCGCCGTCACTTGCAAACGGTACCGCTATTTCCAAACACGTTCGGCAATACGCTTGACCAGCGCGATCTTTGCCCACTGCTCGCCTTCGGTCAGCTTGTTGCCAATCTCGCAGCTGGCAAAGCCGCACTGCGGAGAAAGATACAGATTCTCAAGCGGCACGTACTTTGCTGCCTCATGAATACGCTCGACGATCGCGTCCTCGTCCTCGAGCTCGGCTGCCTTGGTGGTCACCAGGCCCAACACGACCTTCTTACCGGGCGCAACATACCTGAGCGGCTCAAAACCACCGGCGCGCGGAGTGTCGAACTCCAGATAGAACGCGTCAACGTCCTCATGCGCAAACAGGTACGGGGCGATGGGATCATAGCCGCCCTCAAAGGCATAAGTAGAGTGGTAGTTGCCACGGCATACATGCGTATTGATCACCAAGTCGTTAGGCTTGCCCGCGATGGCGGCATTGTTGAGCGCCACGCCCAGCTCGCTCACCTTTTGCAGGTCAACCGGGCTCATGCCGGTCTTGGACACAAAGTCAGTATCGCAATAGATGCCCCAGGTGCAGTCATCAAATTGGATGTTGCGGCAACCCGCGGTATACAGATCGGCAATCACGGTGCGGTATGCCGCGGCGATGGCATCGGCGAGCTCTTCGTCGCTCTTGTAGACGGCGCGCAGGCTCTCCTGCTGGCCATCGCAGCGGTCGAGCGTGACTTCGGAGAACGTCTGGATCGGCGCCGGAATGGTTTGCCGCGCGACCTGGCTCTCCCCCTCGAGCGCCTTGACAAACTTGAAGTGCTCGACGAACGGATGGTTCTCGCCGCTAATAGGTCCGGTCACCACGGCGGTGTCGGCGGTAGTCTCCTCATCGTGGAACATATAGCCCGTACGCGAGGTGCGGCGCTCGATGCCGTTGAGACCCCACATAAAATCGAGGTGCCAGTAGCTGCGGCGGAACTCGCCATCGGTGATGACCTGCAGGCCGGCGGCCTTTTGCTTTGCCACCAAATCGCGAATGGCCTCGTCCTCGACTGCCTTAAGTCCCTCGGCATCAAGCGCGCCTGCCGCATAGGCAGCGCGGGCGTCCTTTACGGCCTGCGGACGAAGAAAACTGCCGACGATATCGGCGCGAAACGGCGCTTTGAGCTGGGTGGAATTGCTCATAGGAATCTCCTTTTGCATGGAATGCTTTGGCGAGAAAGAGTATGAGCGCACTCCTGGTTATCGTAAAATATGCGTTTATATATGTTTGCCATATAGTTTTCCTATAGCCATTTCGACAGCTCAAGACAGCAACATCAAACGCTACCGGTTAGATATGCCTCCGGATGGCCTCGACATAAGCCTGTCCATAGCGCGTGAGCGTCGTATTCTTGCGCGTGATAATGCCAATCTCCATGTATTCATCTACATCGAGCGGAATCGAGATAATACCGGGGCCATTAAGCTCGTGGCTAATCACGCCCGAACACACCGTGTAGCCGTTGAGACCCATGGCTAGGTTGAACAAGGTCGCACGGTCGCGCACGCGGATATTCTTGCGGCGCTCAAACGTCGAGGTCAGTTCCTCGGAATAGTAAAACGAGTTGTAGCTGCCTTGCTCGTAGGACAAAAACGGATACTCCTCGAGGTCATCGAGCGTCACGCTGGCGTGGTCCGCCAGTGGATGGTCGGCGCATACAAAGACGTGCGGCGTGGCGCAGAAGAGTCCTTCGAATACGAGCTCGTTGGCCGCCAGCATGCGCTCGATAACCTCGCGGTTATGTTCGGATAAGTACAGAATGCCCAGTTCACTCTTCATGTGCGCGACATCTTCGATGATCTCGTGAGTCTGTTCCTCGCGCAGGGTAAAGTCGTAGCGCGCGGCATCGAACTCACGGATCACGTCGACAAACGCATTAACGGCAAAGGAATAATGCTGACAGCTCACACTAAAGTGCGGCACTTGCTCGGATGCGCCCTTGTACTTGCCCTCGAGCAGGTCGGCCTGATCGAGTACCTGGCGCGCGTAGCCCAAGAATGTCTCGCCTTCCTCGGACACAATGACGCCCTTGTTGGTGCGCTCAAAGATGTGCACACCCATCTCGTTTTCGAGATCGCGAATCGACGCGGTAATCGAAGGCTGCGACACAAAGAGCCGGCGCGAGGCCTCGGTAATGCTGCCGCATTCGGCAACCTTAACAACATACCTGAGCTGCTGAAGCTTCATGACTTTCTCCCTAGACGTTCGTGACGCCATGACCCGTCGCGTCCACCTGGCGCATAAACGACGGCATCGCCCCCGTCGCGGCGCAGGCGGCAATCTCATGCAGAGCCCCGGCAACCGCATCGTCTGCCGCAGCACCGATATGCCAACGCGCGGAAGCCGTGACGGCCTCATTGGCATTGGCGACTGCAACGGAGTTGGGAACGGCATTAATCATGGGCAGATCGTTATCGGAATCGCCGAACACCGCCACCTCGTCGGGCGTTAGGCCCAAAGCACGCGCCAGCTCCAGCGTGGCACAGCCCTTGTCCCAACCAGCCGGAAGAATGTCAAACAGGCGCACTCGGTTGTTGGGAAACACAAGCGAGAGTTCCGGCACCTCGGCGGCAACGCGCTCGCGTAGCTCCGCGAGCCCTTCACGCGAACGGGCACTCCAGATATTCGCCTTGAACACCGGCGCGTCACCGACAACGGGACGGCACGGGGCCTCTTCGCCTTTGAGCCACGCGTTGCCGCCCGACTCCATAGCGCGATGCACGCGCTCGGGGTCGCTCGTCACACAATAGGCGTCATTGTCCCAAAAGTCATCACCCAGGCTGTAGACCTTCAGATAGGTATCATCGGTCTCTTGCTCCAAGTAGTCAGCCAAGCGAATAAGGGCGGTATTGTCGGTCGCATGCGAGGCTACCACCTCGCCGTCGACAAACATGACCTGGCCGTTGCAGAACGCACCGGTCGAGAAGCACTCGGAGCGATTACGAAACATCCAGCCCATCGCGGACGGCTGACGGCCCGAAACCGGGCCAAAGTGCAGGCCCGCCGCCTGCATGGCATGAATGCCCTCGATGGCGTAGTCGCTGGCGCCGTCATGCCCGGCTGGAATCAGCGTATCGTCCATATCGGTCAGCACAAGTTTGATCATAGAGTCCCCCAGTCATTTTCACCGTATCCATTGTAGCGACCTGCCAATAAGGGACAGGTTTATTTTGGCAGGTTTTATCTGGGAAAATGCGACGCCCCAGTTGCCACCTACCAAAATAAACCTGTCCCTTTTTGGCAGGTGCGCTAGTATAGGGAACAACAGATTCGATGCGGGAGTGCCGGCGGTGCAAACCACAAGGCTGAGAGGGCATGGGGCCCAATCCTTTGAACCTGTCAGTTAATGCTGGCGTAGGGAGCATGCCGCCTTTACAGGGGCGCTGTCTATGCACAGCGCCCCTTTTCTATGCCAAGGAGGCATGTGCAGTGATTGATTCGAAACAGCTTAAACAAAATGTGGTCAAGGCCGTGGAGGAGATTCGCGCCACCAACCCGATGGCCGGCTCCATCACCAACACGGTGACGATCGACTTTGTCGCCAACGCGCAGCTCGCCGTAGGCGGTTCGGCCGCCATGGTCTATCTGCCCGACGAGGGCGAGGCGCTCGTTGCCGGCGGCGGCGCCATCTATCTCAACATGGGCACGCTCTTCCCCATCTACGAGCAGACGATTCCCCGTGCGGCCAAGGCGGCACACGACGCCGGCAAGCCCTGGGTGCTCGATCCGGTGGGCCTGGGCATCGGTAGTCTGCGCACCCAGTTGGTAAACGAGCTCAAGCAGTACAAGCCCGCCATCGTGCGCGGCAACGCCTCCGAGATCATCGCGCTCGCCGGCCTATGGGGTCTTGAAGGCGAGGCGGCTGACCTGAGCCGCGTGCGCGGTGTCGATACCACCGATACGGTCGACGCCGCCCGCGGCGCTGCCGTGGCACTCGCCCGCTACACCGGCGGCGCCGTAGTGGTCTCGGGCGAAGTCGACCTGATTACCGACGGCACGACCGTGGCCAAGTCCCACGGCGGCAGCCCGCTCATGTCCAAGATTACCGGCTGTGGCTGCTCGCAGGGCGGCGTCCTGGCCGTGTACGCTTGCGCCGCCGATCCGTTTACGGCAGCCATCTGCGGTACCGCTGTCTACAACGTTGCCGGCACGCGTGCCGCCTCTGTCGCCGATGCCCCGGCAAGCTTTAAGGTCGCCTTTATCGACGAACTCTACCGCGCGACCGCTCAGGATATTGCGAATAACCACCTCGAGCTCGAGGAGGCATAAGCCATGTCCGAACCCGCAACCGCTGCCGACATGAACACGCTCGTCGCCGTAGCCATCGCCCCGTGCGGCACAGGCGACGAGCTGTCCGCCGAGGTCGCCGAGGTCGTGCGCGTCATTCGCGAGAGCGGCCTTCCCAACCGCACCACCTCGATGTTCACCGAGATCGAGGGCGACTGGGACGAGGTCATGCAGGTCGTACGCGACGCAACCTTTGTGTTGGCAAGCAAGGGCATCCGCACCGAAGTCGTGCTCAAAGCCGATATTCGACCCGGGTTTACCGACACCATGACCGGCAAACTCGAGCGCATGGAAGCGCAGATCAAAAAGCAGGAGGAAGCACGATGAGCATCCGCGACAACCTTGATATCTCGGCCTATCTGGTACTCGGCCCCGAAAACACGCTGGGACGTCCCGTGGGCGATGTGGTAGCGCAGGCGCTGGATGCCGGCTTTACCTGCATCCAGGTGCGCTCCAAGGTGGCAAGTGCCCGCGAGATCATCGCGCTGACGGGCGACGCCGCGCAGGCTATCGCTCGCGCCGGCAAGACCGGCAAGGTCGCCCTGCTTATCGACGACCGTCTGGACTGCGTACTCGCCGCACGCGAACAGGGTATCGCCGTCGACGGCGTGCATGTGGGCCAGAGCGATATTCCCGTCGATGTCTGCCGCAAGCTTCTGGGCCCCGATGCCATCGTGGGCCTTTCGGCCCGTTGCGAGGAAATGCTCGAGTACGTCAAGACCGCCGACATGAGCCTAGTCGACTACCTGGGCATCGGCCCGCTCCACGAGACCGAGACCAAGCGCGACTGTGGACGCGCGGCAGATGGCTCCATCATCACCAAGAGCTTTGAGGACCTGGCCGCGCTCCATGCGGCAAGCCCCGTTCCCATCGTGGTCGGCGGCGGCGTCAAAAAAGCCGATCTGCCGCAGCTCAAGGCCACCGGCGTCGAGGGCTTCTTTGTAGTGAGCGCCGTCTGCAGCGCTGACGACCCCCACGCCGCAGCCAAGGAGCTTGTCGACACCTGGCAGCAGGCATAGGCATAGGCCGAGCAGCTGATTCGCAGCCTCATATCTTCAATAGCGGAAAGCGCATCCCAGTTTGGACCGGGACTGCGGACAAAAAGTTGGACCGTTGAGGTCCGGAACGGAGTCCGCATGGCATACAGTAGGAGAATGGTGGAGAGGGCCAGGGCGCTTCGCGGCGCCGGGCTCACCG
>NZ_JBQKFA010000007.1:0-123560 GCF_052121015.1 Collinsella sp. LCP19S3_F2 | reverse complement strand
TGCCTCTTGAACTCGTCGGTGAAATGCCTCGGGTGCCTGGGGTCCCTCATATACGGCCCTCCCGTCTCCTGCGCCCCTCCCGGAACTGTCCACATCAGTGTAGCCAATCCAGTTCTGGGCCGACTTCCTGGAGGACAGGACCGTGGTGGACGGCAGGAGGGCCTACACCCACGAGAGGCTGAGGCGGGCGCGCTCGTCGCTGTCGTCGCTGGTGTCGGCGGGGACGCTGTTCACCTACCTCGACCCCGCCCTGGCCAAGGCCGGCCCGCTGCCGTCGACCAACAACGTGATCGAGGGAGGGGTGAACTCGCAGCCGGGGGCCGTCCTGCGCAACCACCGGGGGCCGACGTCGGTCAAGCGCGTGAAGGCGGTGTTCCGGTGGTGCCACGAGCGCTCGGGGGACGCGAGGACGGCGCGCGGGAAGCTCGCCGCGATGCCGACCGACGCGGACATCGACTTCCTGTTCAGCGTCTACTCCGCCTCGCCGTCGCGCGAGGACGGAGGGCCGGAATGGGGCGACAGGGCCGTGTGGGAGGACCTCCACCACAGGGACCCGTACCCGTTCTGGCTGGATTAATGGATGGAAACGGATGTTCTATCGGGACACACATTTTGTCCTATAGGCCCTGTTATTGGGCTTGGGCACCGGGGTCGATATGGGTCCCGGTGCCCTTTTGTTGCTAATTGTCCGCCCCTCAGCGCTGTCGTATGTTGACGTGGTGTTGCACAATGGGGCGAGAGGCCGCCATTCTAGGTCTATCCGATAATTCCAGGAAGAATAGGGGCGATGAGTACGCCCAGCTTCGTTACGTTCTCAATAAACGTAGCCCCTTCGTTGATGCCCTTTAGGGTGTTCCATAGCGACTTTAGTATTGACGGTTTAGGCTGCGGAGTCTCAAGAACGTCTTTCATCGCGGCGATTGCATCCGCAGCAATTGTCCTGTTCTCATTGGAAAGCTCGTGGAGGGAGCTTTCCAGTTTTCCGATTATGTCGTTGAGCGCGTTAACGTCTATGCCGTTTGACTGATTTATGGTCGTACTTGACCCGTTCGTTGTCTGGGAAGCGATGGCGGCTCCTGAGTTGCCGAAATTGTTTACCTGTGTCACGGATTCATCCAATCCTAGTTCGATGCCCTTTAGTGTGATGGCCTGATTGACTCCGTTTACGAGACGTCTCGCTACGTCATTCAGGAAGCCTTCGGCCATATCGTCATATTTCCTTGAACCGTGTGCGTAGCCTAGAAGGAGGTGAAACGACTGGCATAGCTTTCTGTCGACTATGGCTTTGAGTATGAGATACGTTACGGCGCTTTCGCCCTCGCAGCTAGGCGGGAAGTTAAATATGGTATATGGAGCCGAATTTACTTCATCGATTTCGGCGTTTTCGTCGAACCCGCTAGGCAAATGGTTTGCCACACAATCCTCAATGAACGCTCGCGTTACAGGCTGCCCTTCAATAAAGTTGAGGTAGCGAGTAAGGGCTGTGGTGAGGCCATTGTAGTCAGACCTTAAAAGATTGCTGGCTTCAGCACTATGTTTGAAGAGTAGTTTTCGCAGCTCAATCTTCTCAGAATCCATTGAATTGTCCTATTCCGCAGTAGGGGCATGTGTATAAAGACATCGCAAGTGCAGGGGATACCTTTGATATGCGACTGCAGTCCTTGCAGGTTACCTTCTGAAGGGCTTCGATTGCTTGCCGGATTGGAATCTCGGGCTCCTTTTCATTGTATGATTTCACACTGAAAGAGACGAGACCATTGCCCTTTCCGCCAAGCTCCTCCTTAATCAAATCTTCTAGCTCCGGCACGACCACATTCGCTGTTTTTGACAAGGCCAGGGCGATGACGTCCGATGTGAAGAAGCTGTCCGAGATAAGGCCGCACAGAGGGCAGTGGATATCTAGGACGGAATCACTCTCATACTCATCAACGGCGACTTTGAATAGCTCTCCGCAGTTCGGACATTGGAAAAGCACGCAGCCGTCTTCATCGGAAGGTATCGAGATGTTGAACCGAAGGTTGTCCATATTGCCTCCTTTCAGGAAATCTAATCGATAATATCTTGGCTTCGGGTTAAATAACGTAACGCCTCAAGGCATCCGTGGAGCTCGGAATCGTCGTTAATTCGCCCAACGAATCCAAAGGGCCTCGAGCAGCTTTCGGACCCTTGTTATATCCGCGCATGGGGTGCCTCACGTATTGATTGTAATGGGAAACTGCTGCTACCGTAGTGGATTGATGTTTCGGTTTCGTCCATAGAATCGCACAGTTTAAACAGCCTGGAGCGATCTATTGTCTGATATACATCTTCGTTGAGCGCTTCATCATGAGGCGATTAAGTATGAACAAGGCGCCCATTGAATCAATTACGATCGCGTCGGAAATGTTGGTGTAACCGCACGGCTGCTTCATCCATCCTTTGCGAGTGGTCTCGCCAAATTGCCCGTCCGGGAGAACAGTAGATCGAGCGCTGCGCCCCGCTCCCAGGGGTACGGCCCTCCTGCTTAAACTGCTCACTTTTAAATGACCCCTGTGCTCAATTCTCGGTGGCTATTTGAGGAAGATGAGCTCGATTTAAGTGAGTTGCTCGAGTATCTGAGGGCGCTCATCGCGGACGATCGCAAGATAATGCACGGTAATAGCGAGCTGAGACGGCTTATTAGAGAATATGACTTCCTTAAATACAAGAAGGCCTTCGACATATCGGCTACTAGTGAGTAATCCCACTTAGCGTCTATGAAGAAGGCGATCTTTGTAAACTATGGCATCTGAGCGTATAGTGCGAACACCACGTGCAAATGCATACTTAATATAACGCTTTCTGCTTGAAATCACAATGGTGTCTGTTTCGACCTGCCAATCAAGGGAAAATGGTGTAGAGTATCTTCCAGCAATACAAAAGCTCTTTGGGAGCTTTAAGGGTGACGCTTTCAAACTGAGAGTGTTGCCCTTTTTCATGTATGCAATGTGTGACGTACTAGTCAAGCACCATCCCGGCAATGGAATGATCGAGCATGGGCGGCTTCTACTGGTTGACGTGATCGTGGTCAAACAAGTGATATCGATTAGAATTAAATCAATTGCGCTGGAAGCCTTCGGGCGACACCTGAAGAGGGCTGATGCGTCGGTCCTCTTTTTTGTTTGGATGTAAGATTCGGCTAGGCAAAACAAGGATCTCATTTGGGGAGAAACAAATATCCGGCGGATTTCCGCTTCGGGACGCGCGGTTTAGGCGTGCTTTTCGGAAGTGCGGGGAAAAATCGGAAATCTCCGAGCATAAACCGAATTTCGACAATAAAACCGCAGGTCGCGGAAGGCTAAAACAGGGATCTGGTCTGTCGATCTCGTTTTTTCACCGCACTTCCGGAAACACCCGACGGAAGTATGCGGCAAATTTTGGAACCCTCGAGCACACTGCCCATTTCGTGAAAAGAAATCGCAGGTAGAAGCGTTGCCGCTATCCAGTGTGGTCTGCATTTCAACAATTTGCCGCATACTTCCGGAATTTGTACAAGCTCGACTGGGTTGTTTGTCGTTTGGTGCTGATGAATCTTGACCGGACCTTGTTATTTGTATTTAAATATTCAAACTTAACTTATAAGTTAAGTGTGAATAGAAATGAGAGGTAGCCCTTGGTAGAAGGATATGAACTTGTCGAATACAGAGACCCCAAGGGCCGACCGTTTTGGGAGTTGACGACTTCTCCCGACAACTCTCAATTTCAGAAGATGTTGTCAGACCCTAAGCGGAAATTAACCGCTCGAACAATGATCGGCCGTAATAGCTCGTCAGCTTCTGGAGCCTGGGCGCTGACTTTTATGCCTGGCTTCTGAAACGGAGAATACAATGAATAAAGTAGATCTATCTGATTTTTATGACGAAACAGAAAGTATCGAAACGCGCGCTTATGAACATGCACTAGATATTGAGTTTATTGTTCATCGTGAAATGAAACATTTGGGATTGAGCAAAAGTGAGCTGGCAAATCGTATGGGCATAAGCCTTCAGTCGCTTTCGAAGCTGTTGAATTCTCAGCCCAATATGACGTTGAAGACGATCGCTAGGTTCGAACTTGCTCTGGGCATTAAGATCGTTCCGCAGGTTATCGTCGGCTATTCCAAAGAACCGCCGTTTCCTTCGTCCGATGATTCAGTGCGAGAGCAATGTACATTGCCTGCCATTCTCCCTGCGGAGCTGTCAGCAGATTGTGATGTTCCTTTTCAGGGCGAATAGCATTTCCTCGATGAATCTAAGTCGAATGAGTTGCCACTCCCACATCCTCTGAAGATGTTCTTAATAGAGTTTTAATAGTTGCCTTCGACCTACATTAACAGCGTACAATACGAACCTTTGACTATGGCAAATGTGGAATTAAGGGGAGGAGTGCGCCATGGAGGTGCTGGTTGTTGGCAATACCGCATATGTTGACGATGACTTTTGTGCCAAGGCGTTCCCTGGGGACCACGTTAAGGTCGTAGCCGCCGCGGATGCGCATCGTGACGAGTCGTCGCCCCATGCCTCGTGGAAAGAGCTTCTACAACACCTGGATCAGGCCTATGAGTTCGACCGTGTGGTCTATCTGTCTAACTATCTCACGCCGCATACCGAGACCTTTGGCGATATCGAGCTGCTGCGTTCGGTCTTTCGTGTGTGCATGGGGCGCCGGGTTCAGCTGCTGTATGTAGCCGGGCCCGCGGGCGCTGAGGGTGCCGCCGATGCCGCGGAACAAACGGGGAAGGGCATTATCGCCCGCGTGGCCAACGACCTGTGCCGCCACTACGCTGCGCGCGAATACGTTCAGGTAAAGATCCTGCGCGTGCCCTTCCTGTACACTGCCTCCGCCGCGCTGGAAGATCCGTTTTTGGTGCCGCTGTTCGACGCGTGCTCAACCGGATCGGTTGCTCTGCAGGGCGCGGAGGATGCGGCATTTCCCCTGTTGTTCGCCGAGGAACTCGCGGTGCTGGTGCACCGCATCTTCGATAGCTGGGACGCCTCCTTTGAGACGCTCGACGTTGCCGATACCTTCCATCACACGTCGGGTGAAGTGGGCGAGGCCCTCAAGGTGCTGTTCCCAGGGCTCTCCGTTGCCTATGGCGATTCTGCCGGCTATGCCCTGTCCGTCAGCGACGTCGCCCGCGTTCGCTATGGCTGGTTTCAGCGCTATGACCTGCTGCGCGATCTTTCGACCATTCATGCTCGCTGGGATGCTGGCCGCGCAGGGAAGGTCAACCCCTTGCGCGCCGCCATCGACCGCATCCAGATGCACACGCTGCCTATTAAATGCCTGGAGACGGGCGTTGCCTGGGTTCTGTTTGAGGTGCTGGAGCATCTGTTCTCCCAGTCGGCCCAGCTCAACGTGCTCGATTATCGCCTGCTCTACGTCGTGCTCATCGGCACGCTGTATGGCCTGGACTTTGGTCTGGCTGCGGCGCTGCTGGCATCGGTTGGGTTGGCTGTGAGCTACTTTACCCAGTATGGCTATACCTTCCAGGCATGATGGTCATTCACTACACGGGCCAGACCGCTGGCGACGATATCGTGCGCGCTTTTGGGCGCACCAAGTTCACCGTTAAGTCCAAGATTATGCGCGGCGACAAGGTCGAGATGGCCGTCGAGGTGTTCTCTGACGGTGTAGATATGCCCTATGCCGACGCTATCCGTGCCCTCGATGGCGTGGAGGACCTAACGCTCATCCAATACAACGGCGAATACCACGGCTAGAACCCTAGCGAGTAGATCGCACAAAGAGGGGCGCTCCTGGTCGAGCAGTCCGGCGTTCGTTAGAACGCCGGAACGAACAGGTATCATGGTGAAAGCGATTTCAACGACAGGTGTGCTCGTGGTAAAGATGAAGGATGTGGCCGAGTCCGTAACGTACGCATTGTTGGCGATGTCTCGTCGGTCGAGGTGCTTGTGAACGATGGTGCGCTCGTGTTCTCGACGCGCATCTATCCCGAGGGCTATGGCGTGACCGTTGACGCTCCGGGTGCGAGCGTGACCTATCGCACGTTCAACATCCAGGCGACTCGTCGCATATCGGCGCTATACTTCAGCCGTTGCCCACGATGCGGGAAACATCTGCATCGTGGGCTTTTGTTTTGAAGGGACGGTGTCACGTGGACGCACAACAGCTAGAAGAGGCCTGGGCTGCAAGGGCTGGCGCGCGCGAGGCGCGACTGGTTGCAGCCTCGCATGTGCCGGCGGCGCTTTCGCTTCTGGGGATTGTGCGCCCCGACGATCGCCTGGTGGCCTTTGCGGATGACTTTGCCGAAGCGTTTGCTTGCGGCTTTGAGGGCTGCGATGTCGTGCTGGTGGGCTCGCCGTCCGCCGAGGCGTTTGCTGCTGCGTCCGAGGGCTTTGATGCTTCGCTTGATGCCGAGGGGCCGCACCTGTGGTGGTTCGCCAACTCCATTGGCGCGTTCGGTCTGCGTGTGCCCGATTTGCGCGCGTTAGGCCGCGCCGCGCGTGAGGCCCATGCGCTGCTGGTTGTTGACAACACCGTGGCTGACGTCTTTGGCTGCAATCCGCTGCGCTTGGGCGCCGTGCTGTCGCTCGAGGCACTCGACCGCGTGTGTGCCGGTAAGGCCCCGCGTAAGCTCGTTGCCGCTTCGGTGGCGCGATCGCAGCTCAAGCGCCATCGTGTGGATGCCGCGGCTGAGTGCGCGCATGCGTTGTTTGCGGGCTGCGGTGCGTCGGCGCTCGATCTTTCTGCTGAGGAGGCCGACGTGCTGGAGTGCGGGTTTTCCTCGCTTAACGCTCGCATGCAGGCTCACTTCGATCGAGCACGTGCGCTGGCCGAGTATCTGGCCGCGAACGAGATGGTGCGCAACGTGCGCTATCCCGGGCTGAGCTCGCATCCTGACCATGCGGTTGCAACGGGAATCCTCGAGCATGGCTTTGGCCCGGCAGTTGAGTTTGACCTTATCGAGCGTAGCGCGGGAGAGTTGTTCGACGGTTTGCCGGGGGAGTTTCGCACATCGTTCGCCGGCGGCGCAACGACGCGTCTTTCGGCGCCACGTGGCAAGCAGGGGGACACCATCCGCCTCTTCGCCGGTACCGACGATCCCCTGACGGTAGCCGCCGCCCTCGATAACGCCCTCCGATAGTAGCTAATTTGGGACGGGGCTTTTTTAGCTACCCAATGTCAATTTTTGGCTATGAGTTAAGAATGCTCTGGATGGGTAGCTAAAAAAGCCCCGTCCCAAATTAGCTACTCTTTGATGGTGTCGATCAGGTCGTTGGCCCTTGCGGCTATGACCTGGTTTATGTCGGCCTGCAGCTCCTCGTAGGCCGCTATGGCTCGCTCGCCGGCGGGGGTGAGCGAGCTCCCGCGGGCGCCGTCGCGCTCGATGAGCTTGCACCCCAGCTGTCCCTCGGCCTCGTTCACAATGCGCCATGCCTTGGAATAGGCCATGCCCATGCTCTTGGCGGCGCGGTTGATCGAGTGTTCGCGGGCGATACCCTGCAGCAGCAAGACGCAGCCGTGGCCGAACACGCCCGGCAGATCTTTGTCGCACGACTGAATGACCAGTTTTGCCGTCGTCTTGTACTCCATGCGCTCCACGTCTCTCCGCTAAAGTGTCTGCTGGGCAAACGCAAAGCCTGCGTTAAACCCTCGTGTGCTCTTCTTAAATCATGCATTGTAGCAGTCAAAGTGCGTTAAGATACTTGCCCAGTATTGGGCGCCCAAGGTTGGGCTGGGTCCTACGAGGCCTGCAGCCGACCGGTCGCATGGAAAAAGGAGAAACATGGCTACGTTCTTTCCCGGTGAGTCCCACACGTTTTCGGAGTATCTGCTGGTCCCTGGTTACTCGTCCTCGCAGTGCATCCCTAACAACGTCTCTCTTAAGACGCCGCTGACCCGCTTTAAGCGCGGCGAGAAGCCGGCAATCACCCTGAACATCCCCATGGTTTCCGCCATCATGCAGTCCGTCTCGGGCGTCGACATGGGTGTCGCGCTCGCTACCGAGGGTGGCCTGTCCTTCATTTACGGTTCCCAGACCCCCGAGTCCGAGGCCGCCATGGTCAAGGCCGTCAAGGATCACAAGGCCGGCTTTGTCCAGTCCGATTCCACGCTGACCCCCGACATGACCATGGAGCAGGTCATCGAGCTCAAGGAGAAGACCGGTCACTCCACCATGCCGGTCACCGACGACGGCACTCCCAAGGGCAAACTCCTGGGTATCGTCACCAGCCGTGACTATCGCCCCAGCCGCGATGACCACCAAAAGAAGGTCTCCGAGTTCATGACCCCGCGTGAGCAGCTCATCGTGGGCGACAAGAACATCAGCCTCAAGGTTGCCAACGACGTCATCTGGGACAACAAGCTCAACGCCCTGCCCATCGTCGACGACAACGATCACCTTATGGGCATTGTCTTCCGCAAGGACTACGACAGCCACAAGACCAACCCCAACGAGCTGCTCGACGGCGACAAGCGCTACATGGTCGGCGCCGGCATCAACACCCGCGACTATGCCGAGCGCGTGCCGCTGCTCATCGAGGCCGGCGCCGATGTCCTGTGCATCGACTCTTCCGAGGGCTTCAGCGAGTGGCAGAAGCGCACCATCGAGTGGATCCGCGCCAACTACGGCGAGGACGTCAAGGTCGGTGCCGGCAACGTCGTTGACGCCGAGGGCTTCCGCTTTTTGGCCGACTGCGGTGCCGACTTTATCAAGGTCGGTATCGGCGGCGGTTCCATCTGCATTACCCGCGAGACCAAGGGCATCGGCCGTGGCCAGGCCACCGCGCTGATCGACGTCTGCCGCGCTCGCGACGAGTACTACGAGGAGACCGGCGTCTACGTGCCCGTGTGCTCCGACGGCGGTATCGTCTACGACTACCACATGACGCTCGCTCTTGCCATGGGTGCCGACTTTATGATGCTGGGCCGCTACTTTGCCCGCTTTGACGAGAGCCCGACCGAGCGCGTCAACGTCAACGGTCAGTACATGAAGGAGTACTGGGGCGAGGGTTCTGCGCGTGCCCGCAACTGGCAGCGCTACGACCTGGGCGGCGCCGCAAAGCTCAGCTTCGTCGAGGGCGTCGACTCTTACGTTCCCTACGCCGGCTCCCTTAAGGACGGCGTGGGCGGCACGCTCTACAAGATCAAGTCCACGATGTGCAACTGCGGTGCCCTCTCGATTCCCGAGCTCCAGAAAAAGGCACGTCTGACCCTGGTGAGCTCGACCTCGATCGTCGAAGGCGGCGCCCACGACGTAGTCGTCAAGGATTCGCAGCAAAGCGTCAGCTACCGCTAAGCGGCTTTCCCAAGCACCGCACCTTGCCGTTCAAACCGTCGCTCGCGTACCAAAGTACGCGTCGCTCCTCTTTCACGGCAATCTGCGGCACTTGGAAAACCCGACCATGCTTGGGCAGGTAACAATTAGCGGTTGATTCACAACCACGTTATTAAGATAAAGCGAGATGCCTGCAAGTCGCAGGCATCTCGCTTGTCGTATTTGCTATCATCAGTCAAGTTAACCTTAGGGTCGGTCGGCTTGGCTTTGTTCGCTACAAGTTCCGCACGCAAAGAAGAGCACTTAATGTGCTCTTCGTCTTGCGCAGGACTGTCCGCAGTAGCGAATAAAGCCAAGCCGACCGACCCCAGCTAAGATTAAAGGAGCTGATATGTGCGATTGCACAGATCATAAGGACGAGATCCCTGCCTACGACGCGCAGGCCATTGAGTCCAAGTGGATGAAGGCCTGGGAGGACTCCAACCTCTTTGCCGTCGACACCGACGCCAGCAAGCCCAAGAAGTACGTGCTCGAGATGTTCCCGTATCCTTCGGGCGACCTGCACATGGGCCACGCGCGCAACTATACCATCGGCGATGCCATGGCCCGTCAGGCCCGCATGCGCGGCTTTGACGTGCTGCACCCCATTGGCTTTGACGCCTTTGGCCTGCCCGCCGAGAACGCCGCCATCAAGCACAACACGCAGGCTGCCGCCTGGACGTATAAGAACATGGACCAGGCGCTCGCCACGATGAAGCGCATGGGCTTCTCCTACGATCTGGATCGCATGGTCAAGACCTGCAGCCCCGACTACTACCGCTGGGGTCAGTGGATCTTTGAGAAGATGTGGGAAAAGGGCCTGGTCTACCGCAAGAAGAACCCGGTCAACTGGTGCCCCAACTGTAAGACCGTTCTGGCCAACGAGCAGGTTACCGAGGGCAAGTGCTGGCGCTGCGGCACCGAGCCCGAGAAGCGCGACCTTGAGCAGTGGTACTACAAGATTACCGAGTACTCCCAGGAGCTGCTCGACGATCTGGAGAAGCTCCCCGGCTGGCCCGAGCGCGTTAAGCAGATGCAGGCCAACTGGATCGGCCGCTCCGAGGGCGCCGAGGTCGACTTTACCCTGTGTGATGCCAACGGCGATCCCATCGAGGGCGACGAGGGCAAGATCACCGTCTTCACCACGCGTGCCGACACGCTCTTTGGCGTCTCCTTCTTTGTCCTGGCTCCCGAGTACGCTCGTCTGCACGAGCTCGTCGAGGGCACGGAGTACGAGGAGGCCGTGACCAAGATCGTCGAGGACTCCAAGCATATCTCTGCTGTCGAGCGTGCCCAGGGCACCCTCGAGAAGCACGGTGCCTTTACGGGCCGCTACGTGGTTAACCCCGTCAACGGCGAGAAGGTTCCCGTGTGGGTTGCCGACTATGTCGTTGCCGATTACGGCACCGGCGCCGTCATGGCCGTTCCCTGCGGCGACCAGCGCGACTTTGAGTTTGCCCGCAAGTACGACCTCCCGATCGTCCCGATCATCCTGGACGATGACGACCGCGCTGCCGTTGAGGCCAGTGGCGAGACCATCGATACCTTCCATGCCGAGACCGTCGACTGGGATTGCGCCCACGCTGCCGAGGGCACGCTCGTCCAGTCCGGCAAGTACACCGGCATGCGCGGCGGTAAGCACTCCGAGGGCGAGGCTGCCATCGTGGCCGACCTCGAGGCCATGGGCTGCGGTCGTCGTAAGGTCGAGTTCCGCCTGCGCGACTGGCTCATCAGCCGTCAGCGCTATTGGGGCAACCCCATCCCGGCCATCCATTGCGAGCACTGCGGCATTGTGCCCGTGCCCGAGGACCAGCTGCCGGTGACGCTGCCCGAGAACCTGGACCTGGGCGCCGGCGAGACCCTCGCCGAGTGCAAGGACTTCTACGAGACCACCTGCCCGGTCTGCGGCCGCCCGGCCAAGCGCGAGACCGATACCATGGACACCTTCACCTGCTCCAGCTGGTATTACCTGCGCTATACCGACCCGCACAACACCGAGCTGCCCTTCTCCCGCGAGGCGGCAGACCGTTGGATGCCCGTCGATAACTACATCGGCGGCATCGAGCACGCCATTTTGCACCTGCTCTACAGCCGCTTCTTTACCAAGGCGCTGCGCGACCTGGGTCTGCTGAGCGTTGACGAGCCCTTTACCAACCTGCTGTGCCAGGGCATGGTCAAGGACGAGAACGGCGACACCATGTCCAAGTCCAAGGGCAACGTCGTGCCTCCGAGCTCGGTTATCGAGCCCTACGGCGCCGACACCATGCGTCTGGCGATCCTGTTTATCGCCCCGCCCGAGAAGGACTTTGACTGGGATCCCAAGGCCGTCGAGGGTGCCAACCGCTTTATCAAGCGCGCCTGGCGTATCGTGTGGCAGCTTGTCCAGTCGGGTGATGCCAACGTTGCCTTCGACAAGTCCGTGCTCGACGAGACCGCGATGAAGCTCTATCGCGAGCGTCACCGCACCATCGCCAAGTGCACCGAGGACTTCGATCGCGGCCAGTTTAACACCGCGATCTCGGCCGTCATGGAGCTCGTCAATGCAGCGAGCGCCTACCTCAACGCCACCGAGGGCGCATCGCGCGACAAGGCACTGTGCTACGGCGTGGCCAAGGACATCGTGAGCGTCCTTGCCCCCATCTGCCCGTTCTGGGCCGACGAGCTGTGGCACGAGGCACTCGGCTGCGAGGGCAACGCCTACACCGCCGCCTGGCCCGAGTTTGACCTGGCCGAGTCCATCGAGGACACGGTGCAGATCGTGGTCCAGGTGCTCGGTAAGGTCCGCGGCCGCATCGATGTGGCCCGCGATGCCTCCAACGAGGAGATGCAGGCTGCCGCCGAGGCCGCTGTTGCCAAGTGGCTCGAGGGCAAGACGGTCGTCAAGGCCATCTGCGTGCCCGGCAAGCTGGTCAACCTGGTGGTTAAGTAAACCTCGCGCATATAGTTGATGCACAATAGACGAGGGGCGATCCGGCTGGGTCGTCCCTCTTTTTGGATGTGGATACTTGCGACTACACCCAATTATCCATTTCTTGTGGAGAACCTGTGCTCACGCTGACCTGCGGGTTTGTGCTATGGTTGCACGTTTTCGCAGGTATTGGTATAGTTTGCTTGCAAATGAAGTTGTAATTGAAAGAAGTGGGGTTTCGGCCCCGCTTCTTTTTTGTATGGATGGAGGTGCCGCAATGGTCAAGACCAAGACCGAGCAGGCGATCATCGACGCGCTCGAGGCCGTCGCTCCCCAGCACGATGTCGATATTGTCGACGTTGAGCTCGTGGGTGCCACCAAGGCCCCCTGCGTGCGTGTGCGTATCGAGGGTGCCGAGGGTCAGAGCCTGTCGCTCAACGACGTCACGGCCAACACCAAGTGGGTCGGCGACGTGATCGAGGAGCTCGACCCCATCTCTTCGAGCTATACGCTCGAGGTGTCGAGCCCGGGTATGGCGCGCCCGCTGCGCCGTCCGCGTGACTTTGCCCGCTTTGTGGGCGAGGACTGCGAGCTTTCCTCCACCGCCACCGAGGGCCGTCGCAAGTACTCCGGCAAGATTGCCGCCGCGACCGAGACCAACGTAACCCTCGAGCTCGAGGACGGCGAGTCTGTCACCCTCGATTTTTCCGATGTTAAAAAGTGCAAGTTGAAGCCCGTCTATGACTTCAAGCCCGCGAAGGAAGGAAACTAACATGGCAGCATCCGACATGATGTCCGCCCTGATGGAGCTTTGCCAGGAGAAGCACATCGACCAGCTCTACCTGATCGACCGCCTGGAGCAGTCGCTCGCCAAGAGCTATGCCGAGATCCTGCATCTTGAGTGGGGCGCCAAGGTGACCATCGACCGCACCACCGGCAAGATCTATGTCTACCGCCTGGAGCCGATCGACGATTCCATGGACGAGGAGGGCAACTTCACCGAGTTCGAGGAGATCGACGTCACCCCCAAGAACACCAGCCGCATCGCCGCCCAGCACGCCAAGGCCGAGATCAACGCCATCGTGCGCAACTCCGCCCGCGAGCAGATCTACGAGGAGTTCTCCGGCCGTATCGGCGACCTCATCAGCGGTACCGTACTGCAGTCCACACCCGACTTTACGATCGTCAAGATCCGCGAAGGCGTCGAGGCCGAGCTTCCGCACTTTGATCAGCGCCGCTACGAGAACGAGCGCAACGAGCGCCCCATGGGCGAGCGCTATCTGCACAACCAGCACATCAAGGCCGTGATCATTGACGTTCGCGACCCCAACTCCACGCTTCCGCCGGTTCGCGGCGAGCACAGCCGTCCGCCAATCGTTATCTCGCGTACCCATCCCGAGCTCATGCGTCGTCTGTTTGAGCAGGAGGTGCCCGAGATCTATGAGGGCACCGTCCAGATCAAGTCGATCGCCCGCGAGCCCGGCCAGCGCTCCAAGGTCGCCGTCCACTCGCTCGATGACCGCCTGGATCCCGTGGGCGCCTGCGTCGGTCCCAAGGGCAGCCGTGTGCGCGCCGTCGTGGGTGAGCTGCGCGGTGAGCGCGTCGACGTTATCCTGTGGGATGCCGATCCGGCCGTCTACGTCGCCAACGCCCTGTCGCCCGCCAAGGTCACTCGCGTCCTTATCGACGAGGAGAAGGCCTATGCCGGCGTCATCGTGCCCGACGACCAGCTTTCGCTCGCCATCGGCAAGGAGGGCCAGAACGCCCGCCTGGCCGCACGCCTGACCGGCTGGCACATCGACATTAAGTCCGAGACCCTTGCCGCCGACATCCTCAAGAACGTTCCCGTTCACGAGGAGCCCGCCGCCGACCTGATCGGTGACGAGGAGGATGACGACGCCCGCCGCTGCGAGTACGTGTCCGAGGACGGCATCCAGTGCCGCAACCAGGCCCGTCCCGGTTCCCGTTTCTGCGGTGTCCACGACACCGACGCCTTCGATGATGCGGAGGACCTGATCTAGCGCGCGGTTGCGCTGGACAGGTTCCGGCGCACATCCCACGCTCGTTCAGTCTCTAGGCACCCAAGGTGCCAGAAAGGGTAGGTGAAGTCATATGGCAAAAGTCCGTGTGTCCACCCTGGCCAAAGAGTTCGGCATGACCTCCAAGGAACTGATGGGTCACCTCGCCGAAATGAAGATTCCCGCTAAGTCTGCTTCCTCCGCCCTGGAGGACGCTTATGTTGCCATGGTCCGCAAGCAGCTTGCCTCGGTGATCGAGGCCCGCGCCCAGGAAGTCGAGGCCGCCAAGCAGGCCGAGGAGGAGGCTGCCGCCGCCGAGGAGGCAGCGCGTGCCGCCGAGGCCGAGCGCGAGCGCATCGCCGCCGAGAAGGCACGCGAGGAGGAGCGCCGCCAGTTTGCCGCCGCCCAGGCCGCCGAGGAGGCAGCCCGTGCCGAGGCCGAGGCCAAGAAGAAGGCCGAGCAGGAGCGCCTTGCCCGCGAAAAGGAGGAGGCTGCTCGCGAGGCCCAGCGCCGCGCCGTTCCCGCTTCCGACTCCGGTTCGCGCTTCCGTTCGCTGCTCGATCAGATCGCCGCACAGGAGACCGTGCTCAAGGAGAAGAAGGACGCCGAGGACAAGGCCAAGGCCGAGCGCGGCAACCGTCGCGGTGGCAACAACGATCGTCGTGGCGGCCGTCGCAACGACCGCAACGCCTCCGAGAGCCGCCCGCACAGCCATCGCACCAACGCCAGCAACAATGTCGCTGCCGGCATGGATTTTCCCAACCCCGATAAGCAGGGCAAGGGCAAGAAGCGCAAGGGTGGTCACAACAGCGAAGAGGACCACTACAGCCGCATGGCGCGCGAGGCCGAGGAGTACAGCCGCGAGAAGGTTCTCGAGGAGGCCCGTGCCGCCGTCGAGGAGGCCTCTCGCGAGTCCACCGGTCGCCGCAAGAAGCGCAAGGAGAAGCGCGAGCGCGAGGCCGCTAGGGCTCAGGAGGAGCGCAAGATTGAGGAGGCGCTGGCCCAGGGCGTGAACCCCGAGGAGCTCGACGCCATCAAGGTCTCCCAGGGCGTTACCGTCCAGGAGCTTGCCGAGGCGCTCGACGTTCCGGCCAACGACATCATCAAGCGCCTGTTCCTGCTGGGCACGCCGCTCACCATGACGCAGTCCATGTCCGACGACCTTGTCGAGCTCGTTGCCGACGACTTGGGCCGTCAGATCAGGATCATCACCCCCGAGGAGGAGAACACCTTCTCGTTCTACGATGATCCCGCAGACCTTAAGCCCCGCGCCCCGGTCGTCACCGTCATGGGTCACGTCGACCACGGCAAGACGAGCCTGCTCGACGCCATCCGCCACACCGGCGTTGCTGCCGGCGAGGCTGGCGGCATTACCCAGGCCATCGGCGCATCGCAGGTCATGATCAACGACCGCAAGATCACCTTCATCGATACCCCGGGCCACGCTACCTTTACGGCCATGCGTGCCCGTGGCGCCAAGGTGACCGACATCGTCATCCTGATCGTCGCCGCCGACGACGGCGTCATGCCCCAGACGGTCGAGTCGATCAACCACGCCAAGGCCGCCGGCGTTCCCATCGTCGTCGCCGTCAACAAGATCGATAAGCCCGGCGCCAACCCCGACCGCGTGCGCCAGGAACTCACCGAGTACGGCGTCATCCCCGAGGAGTGGGGCGGACAGAATATGTTCGTCAACATCTCGGCCAAGCAGAAGATCGGTATCGACGACCTTCTGGAGACCGTGCTGCTCCAGGCTGACGTGCTTGAGCTCAAGGCCAACCCCGATACCTTCGCCTCCGGCAACGTCCTCGAGGCCAAGCTCGACAAGGGCCGCGGCTCGGTCGCTACCGTGCTCGTGACCCGCGGTACCCTGCACGTGGGCGATACGCTGGTCGCCGGCCTTACCTATGGCCGCGTCCGCGCCATGCTCGATCCCAAGGGCCGCGCCGTCACCGAGGCCGGTCCCTCCGACGCCGTCGAGATCCTGGGCCTGCAGTCCGTGCCCAACGCCGGTGATGAGTTCCGCGTGTTCGAGGACGAACGCGAGGCGCGCGCCCTGGCCGATGAGCGCTCGCTCAAGGCCCGTATCGAGGAGCAGAGCCGCGTGAAGCACGTCACGCTCGAGAACCTCTTCGAGACCATCGCCGATGCCGAGGTCAAGGAGCTCAACCTGATCATCAAGGCCGACGTCCAGGGCTCCATCGAGGCCCTTCAGGACTCGCTCGACAAGATGGATCAGTCCGAGGTCCGCATCAACACGATTCACTCCGCGGTCGGTGCCATCAACGAGACCGACGTCGTCCTGGCCGACGCCTCCAACGCCATCATCATTGGCTTTGGCGTGCGTCCCGACGGTAAGGCCCGCTCCGCTGCCGAGCGCGAGGGCGTCGAGATTCGTTGCTACGACGTTATCTACAAGTGCCTCGAGGAGCTCGACGCTGCCCGTATCGGCATGCTCAAGCCCACCGAGGTCGAGGTCTCCACGGGTACCGCGACCGTCCTGGACACCTTTAAGGTGCCCAAAGTCGGTATCGCCGCCGGTGTCCGCGTCGAGGAGGGCGAGATCGCCGCGACCGATTCCGTGCGCCTGGTGCGCGACGGCATCGTTGTCTTTAACGGTAAGATCGCCTCGATGCGCCACTACAAGGACGAGGCCAAGAGCCTCAAGAGCGGTTCCGAGGGCGGCATTGGCCTGGAGAACTTCCAGGACATCAAGCCCGGCGACCAGATCGAGGGTTACCGTATCGACCAGGTTGCCCGTACCGAGTAGGGGGTAGCGCTATGAAGCAAACGCAGGCAACCCGCCGTCTGGGCGAGCAGCTTCGCGAGAAGCTCGGTTATATCCTTCTCTTTGAGGTTTCCGATCCGCGTCTCGACCTGGTCACCCTGACCGCGGTCGAGGTCGCGGTGGACCGTTCGTTCGCGCGCGTGTACGTGTCGTGCGATGCGAGCCGCTACGATGAGGTCATGGAGGCGCTCGCCAGCGCCAAGGGTCGCATTCGCAGCCTGTTGGCTCGCTCGCTCGACTGGCGCGTCACGCCCGAGCTCGATTTTCGCATCGATCGCTCGACCGATGAGGCCGAGCGCATTACGCGTGCGCTGGAGAATGTCCCGGCCACGCTGGCGATCGAAAAGGACGAGGACGGCTATCCCATAGCGGATGCCGCCCAGGAGGCAGCTTTAGATGAGTAATTCCGCCGACCTCGCATCGTGCGAGTCTGCAGATATTCAGCGACGCATCCTCGAGCTCATCGAGGGTGCGTCCTCCATTGCGATTTCGGGACATACGTCTCCCGATGGTGACGCCCTGGGCTCCGTGCTGGGTCTGGGCTTATCGCTTATGAAGTTTTTCCCCAACAAGGACATTGCCCTGTTGCTGGCAGACGATGACCCGGTTCCGCGCATCTACCGCTTTATGGAGGGCGCCGACCGTCTGGTGCCGGCATCTGCGTATACCGGCAATCCGGATCTGTTCATCTCCGTGGACGTGCCGGTCGTCGAGCGTCTGAACAACTCCGCCGAGGTGCTCCGCCGCTCGTCGCATGTGGTGTGCTTCGATCACCATCCGGCGCGGGAGGAATTTGCCGAGCTGAGCCTGAGGTGCGTCGGCGCCGCGGCCTGCGCCATGATCATCGACCGCTTTTTGGACAATTGCGGCATTGTGGCTCGCAACGGTGTCGCGACCTGCCTGCTGTGCGGCCTGGTGACCGATACCGGTCGTTTTCAGTACCAAAACGCCGATGCTGCTGCGTTCCATGCCGCCTCGCGCCTGGTCGCGCACGGTGCCGATCCGGCGCGCGTCGCGCTCGAGGTCTACCAGAGCATGCGCGTAGAGTTCTTGCATCTCAAGTCCATCGTTATGGGTCGTATCAAGACCGTGGCGCACGGTCGCGTGGCATATAGTTATGCGTACCAGAGCGACCTCGAGGCCTGCGGCGTCACTTCGGATGAGTGCGACGGTCTGGTCGATGTGGTGCGTTCGGTGATGGGCGTTGAGGTCTGCCTGTTCCTAAAGGGCATCGAGGGCGATACTAAAGTGCGCGGCAACCTGCGCTCCAAGGGCGACATGGATGTCTCCGAGATTGCGGCCAACTTTGGCGGAGGCGGACATCACGCTGCTGCCGGCTTTACCAATAATGGAACGATTTTCGAGACGCTCACCGCGGCACTTCCCATGCTGGCCGAGCTGGTGGGGGAGGATCCCGCTTCGGTGATCGTCGAGCTCTAACTTTTTGGATGGTACATGGCTCGTCGTACGCCTTCTCAATTGAATATGCTGCTCGCCGTCGATAAACCGGTGGGCTGCACGTCCCACGACGTGGTTTCGCGGTGCCGGCGCGCCCTCCATGAGCGGCGCGTCGGTCATGCCGGCACGCTCGACCCCATGGCGTCGGGTGTCATGGTGGTGGGCGTGGGCCAGGCTACGCGTCTGCTGGGCATACTTACCCTCGATACCAAAAGTTACGTCGCCGATATCTCGTTTGGCGCCGAGACCAATACCGACGATGCGGAAGGCGAGGCCGTCCGTACGGTTGCCATTGCACCCGAGCTGCGCGATCCGGCCTATGCCCGTGAGCGCTTGAGCGCCATGCTGGGCCCTCAGATGCAGGTTCCGCCGGCGTTTTCGGCTATTTCGGTCAACGGCGTGCGCGCCTATAAGTCTGCACGTGAGGGCAATGCCGCTGAGTTGCCTGCGCGCCCGGTCGAGGTATATTCTGCCGACCTGATCGCCGTGAGTGGCGAGGGCGATTCCTGCATTTGGACCGTTGCCTTCTCGGTGAGCAAGGGCACCTATATCCGTGCGCTCGCTCGCGACCTGGGTCGCGCCTGCGATAGTGCCGCGCATATTTCCGCGCTGCGCCGTACCGCTTCTGGCATTGTCTCCATCGGTGCCTGCCATGCAGTCGAGGAACTTTCTCCCGAGTCCGCTGCCGGCTTTGCCTTGGACCCCATTGCGGCTCTCGGCGCCACGCGCGTCGACTTGCCGGGCAATCTTGCGGAAGATCTGCTGTGCGGTCGTCGTATTCCCATTGATCGCGCGCTCGCCGGCTTCGATGTGTCTAAAGCGCCGTTTGCGCTGGTGCTCGATGGCGGGCTCAAGGCTTTGGCTCGTATCGAGGATGGTCGCTTTGTGATGGAGCACGTCTTTCCGCAGGCGATCGGCGGTGTTCGATGATGCTGGACCCTCGCGAGCTCGCGCGCACATTTTTTGTGGGCGCGGCGGCGGAGGCCCGCATCGTTTTGGCTGATGCTTTTGGTGACTGCGAGTCTATGGGTGCCGCCTCGATTGCCATCGGCGTGTTCGATGGCGTGCATAGGGGACATCGTGAGCTGATCGACGCGGTCATTCGCGATGCGCGCGTCCGCGGCTGCAAAGCGGTTGTCGTAACGTTTGACCCTGATCCAGATGTTGTGGTGAGCCCTGCGCCCGCTCAAAAATTGATGACGACGGCCGACCGCCTGCATGCCCTGGCTCAGACTGGGGTCGATGCCGTGGTGGCTGTTCCCTTTACGCCTGTGGTAGCGTCGCTCGACCACGTGGGCTTTCTTGAGCTGTTGGCGCATGTTGTCGACATTCGCTCCATTCGCGTTGGCAGCGATTTTAGGCTTGGCCGCGGCGGCGCCTCGGGCGTTGCCGAGATGCAGGCATGGGGTGTCGAGCGCGGTGTTGACGTGTATGGGCACAATTTGCTGTGCGAGGCCGGCGAGGCTATCTGCGCCACCCGCATTCGACGTGAGCTGAGCTTGGGCCACGTTGAGCTTGCGGCCGATCTACTCGGCCGTCCCTATATGGTGCGCGGCGGCGTGATTCGCGGTCGCCACGAGGGCTCCGATATGGGATTTCCTACGGCAAACCTGCTGGTGCCAAACGGAATTCAGCTGCCTGCCGATGGCGTCTACGAGGGCCTTGTGCTGGTCGACGATACCGTGTGGCCCGCTGCCGTCAACGTGGGCCTGCCGCCGACGTATGCCGACGATGCCGCCTCGGCGCATCTCGAGGCCAACTTGATCGGGTATGCGGGCGACCTGTATGGACGTTCGGTTTCGTTGGCGTTTACGCGTTGGCTGCGTCCTTCGCGCGTGTTTGATTCGCTGGACGAGCTTATCGCGACCGTCGAGGGTAATATTGACGATATCCGTCATAACTTGGGTGAGCAGGGGGTGGGCATCCGTGATTAGCGATGAGGAGAAAGACCAGGTGCGCGCTGCGTCCGACCTGGTTGCCATTGTGCAGGAAACGGTTGAGCTCAAGCCCCGCGGCCATGAGTTTTGGGGTTGCTGCCCCTTCCATGGCGAAAAGACCCCATCGTTTCACATTATCCCCGCTACGCAGGTGTGGCACTGCTTTGGCTGTGGCGAGGGCGGCGACGTCTTCACCTACATCATGAAGCGCGAGAACCTGAGCTTTCCCGAGTCGATTCGTTACCTGGCCGATCGTGCCGGCATTGAGCTGCACGATACCGGCGCGCAGCGCGATCGCGGCACCAAGCGCGCCCGCATCTATGACCTGTGCGCCGAGACGGCCCAGTTCTATCACACCATGCTCATGCGCGGTAAGGACAGCCGTCCGCGCGAGTACTTTGCCAGCCGCGGTATGGGTGGCGACGTCTGCCGTCGCTACTGCCTGGGCTTTGCGCCGGGTCGCAATATGTTGGTGGCCCATCTGTCGCAGAAGGGCTTTACCCCGCAGGAGATGATCGACGCCAACGTGGCCGTGAGCCGCGGGCGCGGACAGCTTGCCGATCGTTTTTACGACCGTGTGATGTTTCCCATCTTTGACGAACAGGGTCATAACATCGCCTTTGGCGGTCGTATTATGGGCGACGGCCAACCCAAGTATCTCAACACCGCCGAGACGAGCGTGTTTCATAAAAAGAGAAACCTCTACGGCTTTAACTGGGCCAAGGAGTTTATCGTCGCGCAGGATACCGCCATCGTGGTGGAGGGATATACCGATTGCATCGCCTGCTGGGAGGCGGGGATCAAAAACGTCGTCGCCACGCTGGGTACGGCGCTGACGGAACATCACGTAAAGACGCTCACTCGTTTTGCCAAGCGCATCGTGTATATGTTCGATGGTGACGCCGCCGGTCAAAAGGCCGCGCGCCGCGCGATTCAGTTTATCGAGCAGGACTCGATGGACCTGCGCTGCGTGGTGCTTCCCGACGGCAACGACCCTATGGAGTTCATCACGGCGCATGGTGGCGAGGCACTGCAGGCGCGTATCGACGCCGCCGAGCCCCTCATGGACTTTGTGTACCGCTCACTGCAGGAGTCGAGCGACATTACCACGCCGGGCGGTCGCGTCAAGGCGCTCGAGGATGCGCTGACGCTCATCTATCCGCTGCGCGATAGCTACATGATCGATACGTACTTTATCCAGATCGCCGACCTTCTGGGCCTGGATTTGGAGACGGTACGCTCGAGCTCGGGCCGTGTGTTTCGCGATGTCGCCAAACGCGAGGACGCCGAGCGTCGTCGCGAGCAGAACTACGAGCGCCAGCGGGCACAGGCCGAGCGCGCAGGAGGCGCGGGCGGTCGGGTGTCCGGTCCGCAGGGGGCATCTCGCGGCGCCTGGGCGTCGGGGACGACGCCGCCGGTATCCGCACCGGTCGAGGAGGAACCGTACGACTATGTGCCGCTCGAGGCCTACGGGGCCGCGCCGGTCGAGGTCGTCGACGATATGCCGCCGATCGATGTGCCTGCTGGCATGGACGCGGCGCCCGCGAGGTCTGCTTCGAGCGCTTCCGTTCCGGCGACGCCGATTGTTCTGACCGATCTGGAGCGGAAGTCTCTGGCGGGGGAGCGCGAGCTGTTGACGATGCTCACCAGCTACCCCGACCTATTCCGCACGTACGCCGATCGCATCTGCTCGATCGAGTGGGTAGACCCCCGTCACGAGTCCATCGCGTGGGCCGTGCTCGCGACACCGCCGGGCACCGATCCCGCGGCGTGCATGGACGCCGCGCGCGCGGTGTGTCCCGAGGCGGCTTCGCTTGTCAGCGCCGGGCGCATCTCGGCGACGAGCAAACATCCCACCGAGACGAACATCGTCTTTATGCTCGATACGCTTGAGCTTTACACCATCAAGCGCCGTATGCGGGCTGCTCAGGCCAAGCTGCGCCAGGACCGGTCGCTCGACGATGACGCGCGCCGTGCATTGACCATGCAGGCCGCGCAGGATTCTTTGCGCCAGCGCGAGCTCCAGAAATCGATTGGCGGCGTGGCCGATCCGTTCCGGTTGATTGGTTTGGAGGCCGCGGGTCCCGATCAGGCCTAGATGTTGTGGTCAATCGGCATGTTATCTGCTATATCCAGTCTGAATTTTGGGTATAGACGTGTAAGTGTGTGCTAAAGTAATGTGTCCTGTGGACTACGAAGGGAGAATCTGTGCCAAATAAGACTGAGAGCACGGGTACTGGGCTGGAATCCTACGTTGCTAAGCTCATGGGCAACGGCTCAAACAGGACTTCGGTAACCGAGGACGAGATCCAGGTCGTCCTGAAGGATATCGATGTTTCTGACGAGCAGCTCAACGCGGTCTATTCCGCGCTGCGCAACAGCGGCATCCAGATTATCTCCGCGAGCGGAAACGACGACGCCCCCATGGACGTCGACGATGACGATAACGATACCGACGATTTCGATGACGACGAGGAGCACGATTCCGGCTCGCTCGACGATCACGAGCTTAAGATGGCCCGTCAGGCCGATGCCGAGATGGGTTCTTGCAAGAGCAAAAAGAAGCGCACCGTCCGCACGTCCCGCTCGCGTTCTCGCGTGCGTGGCATCGATGCCTCCACGGTGATGCTGACCGGTGACCCGGTTCGAATGTACCTTAAGGAGATCGGCAAAGTCGACCTGCTGACCGCCTCCGAAGAGGTCGATCTGGCCATGAAGATCGAGGCCGGTCTCGAGGCCACCGAGAAGCTCGAGGCCGCCGAGGCGGGCGAGATCGAGCTCACCCGCGCCGAGATGCGTCGTCTGACTCGTATCGAGAACGTGGGCCTCGAGGCCAAGCAGGCGCTCATCAGCGCCAACCTCCGTCTGGTCGTCTCCATCGCCAAGCGCTACGTCGGTCGCGGCATGCTGTTCCTGGATCTGATCCAGGAGGGCAACCTCGGTCTGATCCGCGCCGTCGAGAAGTTCGACTACCAGAAGGGCTTCAAGTTCTCCACGTACGCTACGTGGTGGATCCGTCAGGCCATCACGCGCGCCATCGCCGACCAGGCCCGTACCATCCGTATTCCCGTGCACATGGTCGAGACCATCAACAAGCTTGTCCGCGTGCAGCGCCAGCTCCTCCAGGATCTGGGTCGCGACCCGACCCCCGAGGAGATCGGTGCCGAGATGGACATGAGTGCCGACCGCGTCCGCGAGATTCAGAAGATCTCGCAGGAGCCCGTGTCGCTCGAGACTCCTATCGGCGAGGAAGAGGATTCCCAGCTGGGCGACTTTATCGAGGACTCCCAGGCCATCGTTCCGCCCGATGCCGCCAGCTTCTCCATGCTGCAGGAGCAGCTCACCCAGGTGCTCGACTCGCTTGCCGATCGTGAGCGCAAGGTTATTGAGCTACGCTTTGGACTTGTCGACGGACATCCCCGCACGCTCGAGGAAGTCGGCCGCGAGTTTGGTGTCACGCGCGAGCGCATCCGCCAGATCGAGTCCAAGACCCTGGCCAAGCTCCGCCACCCCAGCCGCTCCAGCAAGCTCAAAGACTACATTGAGTCTTAACCTCGCAAGCAAGAGGCGCCCTCAAGCACATCCGCTTGAGGGCGCTTTCATGTAACAAGGGCCGGCAGTTGGGGCACGGGTAGTCTTTTTGGGACGGGGCTTTTTTAGCTACCCAATCTGGGGCCTTTAAAGCTAGAGCCGCTTATTGAGATAGGGTAGCTAAAAAAGCCCCGTCCCAAAAAGACTACCCTGGGCGTCTGGTTGATTAGTCGTTGGGGACGTTCTTGAATGACTAGTCGTTTAAGAACGTCCCCAACGACTGGGTCGGAAAATTTCTTAAAAAAGTTCTTGCCCTGAGCTGATTCGTCCGTATAATAAACTTCGTTGCTTGAGAGCATGCACCTATTCCTCGGTAGCTCAATGGTAGAGCACGCGGCTGTTAACCGCGCTGTTGTAGGTTCGAGTCCTACCCGGGGAGCCAGAATTTCTCAGCCCAATCTGCTGGGCTTTAAATTCCTCGGTAGCTCAATGGTAGAGCACGCGGCTGTTAACCGCGCTGTTGTAGGTTCGAGTCCTACCCGGGGAGCCAGATTGTAAAACCCGTCGCTTTTGCGGCGGGTTTTTTCATGCCGCGATTGCTTAACGCAAACGTTGCCATATCAACATTTCGTGTCGAGGATGTAATCCCGCGACCCACCACCTCAACATGGCGCGGTCGTTGTAGAATATTGCAATGATTGCTCCCACGACATGGTGCCGCGAGCACCAGATAAGGAGATTCTTGTGTCTGAGACCATTAACGGCAGCCTGAGCGTCTCGAACGACGTTATTGCCGATATTGCCGGTTATGCCGCGATGACGTGCTATGGCGTCGTCGGTATGGCCGAGCAGCTCCAGGGCGCCGAGAGCGTGCGCCTGCTTGCCGGTCAGCGCCTCCGCAAGGGCGTGCTTGTCTCCGCCGACGAGAACGGCCTTACGGTCGACCTTCACGTCGTGCTCGAGAACGGCGTCAACATGAAGTCCGTCTGCCACAATCTTTCGAGCTCCGTTGCTTTCACCCTGCAGGAGATCGCCCAGATCGATCCCGCCAGCCTTAAGATCGGCATTCACATCGACGCGCTCAAGAGCCGTCTGAACTAGCATCCGAAAACGGAGATTCAAATACTCATGATTGTAAAGACCATTCGCACCTGTTTTCCGATCGCTGCGGCTGCCGTTTCCGACAAGGCCGAGGAGATCAATAAACTCAACGTCTTTCCCGTGCCCGACGGCGACACCGGCACCAACATGTCGCTCACGCTCGCCTCGGTGACCAAGGAGCTTTCCGCCCTTCCCGCCGATGCCGATATGGAGGCCATCGCCGGCGCCATCACCCACGGCTCCCTCATGGGCGCCCGCGGCAACTCCGGCGTTATCACCTCGCAGATCCTGCGCGGCGTGGCCGAGGGCCTCGTCTCTGTCGATGAGCCCATCACGTCTGCCGACATCGCGCATGCTTTCCGTCGCGCCGTCAAGGTCGCCTTCCAGGCCGTCCGCAAGCCCATCGAGGGCACGATTCTTACGGTCCTGCGCGACGTCTCGACCAAGGCCGACGAGTGCGAGAAGAAGAAGTTCTCGGCCGAGGACGCGCTCGACGCCATCGTCGTCGAGGCCTACCAGTCTGTGGCTCGCACGCCCGACCTGCTGCCCGTTCTGAAGGAGAACGGCGTGGTCGACTCCGGCGCCTTTGGCTTCGCCATCTTCCTGGAAAACTTTGTTGCCGCTGCTCTGGGCCGCAGCACCGTTGTCGAGGATTTCTCCACCACGTTTGATTCCGCTGGCTCTGCCCGCGATGCGGCCCTCGGTCGCGTTGAGATCGAGGCCAACGACGACTGGGAGGGCTCGGAGTTCCGCTACTGCAACGAGTTCCTCTTTAAGGCCGACGCCCCGTTTGACGAGGACGAGTGCCTTAAGTTCCTGGGTTCCATGGGCGACTGCGAGCTGCTCGTGGGCGCCTACCCCGACTACAAGATCCACGTGCACTCCAACACCCCCAACCTGGTGCTCGAGCACATGCTGCAGCTTGGCCAGATCTACGAGGTCTTTATCCACAACATGGAGATGGAGGCCCACGACCGTACCGCTAAGATCCACGAGGACCAGCAAAAGGCCGCCGAGCCCGCCAAGGCCCTGGGTTTTGTCGCCGTTGCCGCCGGTTCCGGTGAGGCCGACATCCTCAAGTCCCTCGGCGTCGACGTGGTCGTTTCGGGTGGCCAGACCATGAACCCCTCGACCGCCGACCTGCTGGGCGCGGTGGACCAGGTCAACGCGACTTCGGTCATCATCCTGCCCAATAACGGCAATATCCGTATGGCTGCCGAGGCTGCCGCTTCTGCCTGCACCGACAAAAAGGTCGCCGTGGTTCCCACCAAGACCGTTCCGCAGGCGTTCTCCGCTCTGTTCGCGGTGCTGCCCGATTCCGAGCTCGAGGACGCCGTCGCCGCCATGGTCGATGCCATCAGCGAGGTTCGCGATGGCGAGGTCACCCGTGCCGTGCGCGATTCCAGCGCCTCTGACGGCTCGCCGATTCACTCCGGTGACGTCATGGGTATCATTGCCGGCTCCATCGACGTGGTCGGCTCTGATGTGAAGCAGGTCACGCTCGACTGCATCAACCGCATGCAGGAGGAAGAGGAGGGCGACGCGCTGACGATTCTGGCCGGCGAGGAGCTGTCCGATGAGGCCTTCCAGGAGATCGTCGACGCCATCGAGGAGACTCAGCCCGACCTGGAGATTGACGCCCATCGTGGCGAGCAGCCGCTCTATCCCGTGATCTTCTCGATCGAGTAGGCATCTGCCCATGTCCGAGCTGTGCTCCGTGCCGCGCGTCTCGGAGCGCTTTGCCCAGAGCAATGCGCTCGACGAGGATATCGCGCGACTCAAATATGTTTCGGGTAAACGTGAGGAGGCCCTTCGCCGTCTGGGAATTAGGACGGTGGGGGACCTCCTTCTCCATATCCCTCATCGATATCTGGACTTTACACGCTCCTGGTCCATCGAGATGGCGCCTATCGGTACGGTGTGCACGATCGTCGCCACGGTCGATCGTATCGTTCAAAAGCAGCCCCGCCCGCGTATGCAGGTTACCGAGGTCTCGCTTGTGGACGAGACGGGCGTGCTACAAGTCGCTTTTTTCCGCCAGCCCTGGATTGCCCAGCAGCTCAAGCAGGGCGACCGCCTGGCCGTGATGGGTAAGGTCGAATTTGCCTACGGCTTTAAGCAGATGGCCTCGCCGCATTTCGAAAAGCTCGAGGACGGGCGTGCCGCGGGCACCATCCTTCCGGTTCACTATGTGAGCGACGGTGTGAGCCAGGCTTGGATGCGCCGTATCGTGAGCGGCGCGCTCGAGATTGTCGGCAATCCCTTCGACCCGATTCCCGCGCCCCTGCGCGCCAAGCGCCGCCTTATGAGCAGCGCCCGTGCGCTGCGTTCGATTCACTTTCCCTCGAGTATGGCCGAGCGCGATATCGCGCGCGCACGGCTTGCCTATGAGGAATGCCTCTATCTTCAGCTGGCGCTTCGTCTGCGCAACGACGGCGGTATGGTCGAGGTGGTTCCCTACACCCATACCGCGGGTGGTCATTTGACGGCGCTTAGGCGGGCCCTGCCGTTTTCGCTGAGCGACGAGCAGGAGGCCGCGTTCCAAGACATCCTGCATGACATGTGCGATGGCGACCACGTGATGAACCGCTTGCTGCTGGGCGATGTCGGTACCGGCAAGACCGCCGTCGCCGCCTGCGCGCTGGCAGTCGCGGCCGATTCGGGTACCCAGTCCTGCGTCATGGCACCCACGGGCGTGCTGGCGCGTCAATATGCCGATAAGACCGGCCCTTTGCTCTCGCAGGCCGGTATGTCCTGGGCGCTCCTGACGGGTGCTACCCCGGCCGCCGAGCGCGAGCGCATCCATGCACAGCTGCAGTCTGGTGAGCTCGATGTGCTCTTTGGTACCCATGCGGTCCTTTCGGATAACGTAACGTTTAAACATCTTTCACTCGTCGTTATCGACGAACAGCATCGGTTTGGCGTGGGGCAGCGCAATGCCCTGCGTGCCAAAGGCCCAGGTGCGGACTTGCTCGTTATGACGGCCACGCCTATTCCGCGCACACTGGCGCTCTCGGTCTATGGCGACCTGGACACGTCCATCATTCGTCATCGCCCCGTTCCCGGGGCCGGCGTCTCGACGCGCGTGCTCACCGAGTCGAGCCGCGACCTGGCTTACGGTGCCATTCGCGAGGCGCATGCTCAAGGACAGCAGGCTTACGTTATCTGCCCGCTTGTGG
The DNA here is from genome assembly GCF_052121015.1 of Collinsella sp. LCP19S3_F2. Lineage (NCBI taxonomy): Bacteria > Bacillati > Actinomycetota > Coriobacteriia > Coriobacteriales > Coriobacteriaceae > Collinsella > Collinsella sp. LCP19S3_F2. The sequence goes on along the minus strand of NZ_JBQKFA010000007.1, from coordinate 95,363 downwards.
AGCCGAGTGACTCCGCGGACGATTTGGAAGACGTTCCTGGCATTGCTCGCGACGATGAAGGTCGCGTGACGGTGCCCGTGCCGTTGCACGACACCGCGACCGAGCTCGACCGCCTGCGTCTGGCATTGCCGGGGCTTTCCGTCGAGCGTCTTCACGGCCGCATGCCGGCGGGGGAGAAGGACCGCGTGATCGACGCCTTTAAGCGCGGCGAGATCGACGTGCTCGTCTCGACTACGGTGGTCGAGGTGGGCGTCGACGTACCTAACGCCACCGTCATGGTTATCGAGAACGGCGAGCGCTTTGGCTTGGCAGCCCTGCATCAGCTTAGAGGCCGCGTGGGCCGCGGCAGCGTGTCGGGCACGTGCCTGGTCATGACGCATTCCAAGGGCAATGGCGGCGTGTCTGCTGCGCAAGACCGCCTGCGGGCGCTCGAAAAGACCTCTGACGGTTTTGCACTTGCGCAGATGGACCTGCGTTTGCGCCACGAGGGCGAAATCTTGGGTTATCGCCAACATGGCGGTGTGACCCTGCGTTTTGTGGACCTGGACGCCGACGAGGATCTTATCGAATGGGCCCATTTGGACGCGGTCGAGCTCTTGCGGTATGCTTGCAACCTTGACTCCGTGGCGACGCGTCCCTTGCGCGATGCGGTCGCCACGCGTTATCGACATATCTTCAAGGAGGTCAGCGGAGGATGAGAATCATCGGCGGTGAATGGCGCGGCCGCAAGATCGAAGAGCCGCGTGGGCGCGATGTCACCCGTCCCACGACCGACCGCGTGCGCGAGGCATGTGCGTCCATGGTCATGTCGGCATTCGATTTCGATCTGGACGAGGTCCGCGTGCTGGATGCCTTTGGCGGCTCCGGTGCCCTGGGAATCGAGATGCTCTCGCGCGGCGCTCGCTCGCTCATCACGTTCGAGATCGATCGCAATGCCGCCCGACTGATCACTAAGAATATCGAGTCGCTGTGTCGCGACCGCTCGCGTTGGCGCGTCGTTACCGGCGATGTGTTGGCGAGCGCCTCGCGCGGCCGTGTTCCGGGCGGCCCCTTTGATCTGGTCTTGCTCGATCCGCCCTATGCCTTTGGCGCCGAGCCGGTCGAGGAGCTGCTGCGCAATCTTGCCCAGCAGGGCTTGCTGGCACCAGGGGCCTTTGCCCTGTTTGAGCATGCCGCAAGCGACGCGGGCGCTCATCCGGCTGGTTTTGAGACCGTGCGAGAGAAACGCTACGGCATTACCTCGGTTGACTTGCTGCGCTGGGTGGCCGCGGACGAGTGCGACCATGCTAATGACAGCGATATTGACGAGGACGTGCCTTTGGAGGATACCCATGAATGACACTATCAACCGCGTGATCGTTCCGGGTACGTTTGACCCCATCACGTTTGGTCACATCGATGTAATCCGCCGCGCCCGCCGCATTTTTCCCAGCGTGATTGTCGCCGTGGCGGAGTCGCAGGGCAAAAACGGCGTGGGCACCACCTTTATGCTTGATGAGCGCGTGGCGTTGGCCCGCGAGGCCCTGGGCGATATTGACGGTGTCGAGGTACTGCCCTTTACCGGCCTGTTGGTCGATTTTGCCCGTGAGCAGGGTGCGGGTGCTGTGGTCAAGGGCCTGCGCGCCATGACCGACTTTGAGTACGAGCTGCAGCAGGCGGACCTCAACTATCGCCTGGACAACGAGCTTGAGTCCATTTTTGTCATGAGTGCGCCGCAGTACGGCTATATCTCGAGCTCGGTGGTTCGTCAGATCGCATCGCTCGGAAGCGATGTGTCGACGTTTGTGCCGCCCAATGTGGTCGAAGCGCTTAAACATCGCTTTTCGTGACGTTTCATATTGCCTGATGGCATGTGGTAAACTAACACGATGACATGTTACCTATGAAAGGAGACCGGATGCCGGGCGAGAATTTTCCTGGCGACAGGATCGTGAGCCTTGTCGAGGAGCTCGAGGGGCTCATCGAAGAGGCTAAGACGCCGTTCGGCAAGAATGCCCAGATGAAGGTTATCGATGCCGACGTCTTCTTTAACATCCTTGACGAGATCCGTATGAGCTATCCCGAGGAGTGGCAGAAGTCCCGTCGCATCCTCAAGGAGCGCGACGAGCTTATGGCTTCCGCCGCCGCTCAGGCCGATTCCATCATTGCCGATGCTCAGCAGCAGGCACTCACCATTGCCGGTGAGCAGGAGATCGTCCGCTTGGCGCAGCAGCAGGCCGACGATATCCGTGATCGTGCCCAGCAGTACGAGCGCGAGACGCGCTATGCGGCCGAGGATTATGCCGAGCAGGTCTTTACGCACCTCGAGGAGAACCTCAAGAGCCTGACCGGCACCGTTACCCGTTGCCGTCAGCAGCTCAACGAGGGTGCCGCCCAGCAGAACGGTCAGTGGTAATGGCTGAGTTCCCGAGCGTTACCGTCGATCTTTCCGAGCAGCTCGAGTTTCCCGGAGACTCGTATCCGCTGACCGGCAAGGTCGATGTCGCCACCTACACGGTGGGCGAGAAGGAGTACCAGCTGCAGGACGGCATTGCTTACGACGTGGTTTTTACCAATGCGGGCACCGGTGTTCTGCTCTCCGGTATGGTTCGAGCGCACGCCACCGGCGAATGCGACCGCTGCCTTGAGCTCGCCTCGTTTGATATCGCCGGCGAGATCGAGGAGTTCTACCTCTTTGAGGAGCCCGAGGATCCCGAGGCCTACGAGGACGGTTACGAGCTTTTGGGCGAGGACCGCATTGTCGATCTGGGGGAGCCCATTAACGACGCCGTTGTCATGGACACGCCGTTTGTGGTGCTCTGCAAGCCCGATTGCCGCGGCCTGTGCCCCACCTGCGGCATCAATCTCAACGTCGAGCAATGCGATTGCGCCGCCCAGGCCGAGGCCGAATGGGCCGCTGCCACGGAAAATCCATTTGCAGCATTGAAGAATCTCAATCTTGATGAGTAAAAATGTGGTAGTATCGCTACTTGCGCGTAATCGCCACACTGGATAGTTCATAAGGAAGGTCACTATGCCCGTACCTAAACAAAAGCAGGGTCGTATCCGTACCCATACCCGTCGTTCCGCCAACATGAAGATCTCGGCTGCGGCTCAGTCCACGTGCCCCCGTTGCGGCGCTGTCAAGCTCCCGCACCACGTGTGCCCCAGCTGCGGTTTCTACAAGGACCGCGAGGTTATCGTTACCGAGTAACTGTATACTCTGGATACGATGCCGTTCCAACTGGAACCACAATGGCCGGCTCAATGAGTCGGCCATTTTTGTATAAGGAGCACTTGAAATGAGTAACGTTCGCGTTTGTGTAGACGTTGTGGGCGGAGACGAGAAGCCCCAAGTTGTCCTCGACGGTATTGAGGCCGCGCTTGCCGACGATCCCGATATCGAGGTCATTGCTGTTGGCCCCGCCGATATCGTCAACCCCTTTGCCGCGGCGCACGCGCGCGTGGAGGCTCTGGAGGCCCCCGATGTCATCGCCATGGACGACGATCCCATCCGCGCCGTGATGACCAAGCGTAAGTCTTCGATCGTGCTTGCCTGCCGTGCTATTAAGAAGGGCAACGCGGACGCGTTTTTCTCCGCGGGGTCGACCGGCGCCATGACGGCTGCCGCCACCGCCTACGTGACGCCGTTTAAATATTTGGTAGAGGGTAAGAAGCAGCCGGTGCGTCCATGCCTCACCAATGCGCTGCCCAACCGCGCCGGTGGCCTTACGGTACTGTGTGACATGGGGGCCAACCCCGATGTCGAGGTCGACGACATGGTTCGCTTTGCCCAGATGGGTGCAGCCTATGCCCGCGTGGTCTTGGGCATCGAACATCCGCGTGTGGGCCTGCTTGGCAACGGCACCGAGGACGAGAAGGGTTCTAACTTTACCAAGGCGTGCTTCCCGGCTATGAAAGCCGCGGTCCCCGGTTTTGTGGGCAACTGCGAGGGCACCGATCTTACGTCGGGCAATTTTGACGTTGTGGTCGCCGACGGCATGTCGGGCAATATTGCGCTCAAGGCAACCGAGGGCGCTGCCAAGTTTTTGATGCAAGAGCTCAAGGGCGCCTTTATGTCTTCGCTCGGTACCAAGATCGCCGCGCTGCTCATCAAAAAGCAGATGCGCCAGATTAAAGCCAAGCTCTCGGGCGATGCCAAGGGCGGCGCGATCCTGCTGGGCCTTCGCGGCGTCGTTTTGATTGGCCATGGCGCCACGTCGGCCGAAGCCGTTAAGAACGGTACGCTCGCCGCGGCTCAGGCCGTTCGAGCCGGGCTTATCGAAAGCATTGCCAATTCCATGGAAGGTATCGTTTAGCAAGAGCTCCGTTACGTGGCTCAAGCTATGCATCGTGGGGTAGAATCGGAGCCGTGCTGCAATGCGGCTTCCGCCCGCGCGACACATTGTATTCCACGACTTATGAGAGGATGCGCTATGGATCGCTCCGAAATCTTTGACAAGATCGCTGAGATCGCTGCCGACGTGCTGGGCGTTGACGTTGCCGAGATCAGTGATGAGACGACTTTTGACGACCTCGATGCCAATTCGCTCGAGCGCCTGCAGCTGGTGACGGCCATCGAGGACGAGTTTGACCTCGAAATCGATGACGAGACCCTGTTGTCGCTCACCTCCGTTGCCGACGCCGTCGACGCTATCGAAAACGCCAGGGAGGCCTAGGTCTTGGCTTTATCTCAACGACTCACGCGCGCTCAGGAAATCCTGGGCCATGAGTTTAATAACAAGGTGCTGCTACGCGCGGCGCTCACCCACCCCTCGGCAGTAGAGGGGCAGCCGGTCTCTGCCAGCTATGAACGGCTTGAGTTTTTGGGTGACTCCATTCTGGGCGCCGTGGTTGCCCGTTCGCTCTTTGAGTCTTATCCCGAGTTCGATGAAGGCAAGCTCACGCGTCTGAAGGTATCGCTTGTTTCGGGTGCCACGCTGTCCGAGGTTTCGCACGAGCTGGGCATCGACGACATCATCATCTTTGGCGCCTCCGAGACCGGTACCGGCGCGCGCGGCCTTAACTCGGCGCTCGAGAACGTCTATGAGTCGCTCGTGGGTGCGTTGTACCTCGATGCCGGCTGGGATGCGGCGGCGGAGTTCATCCACCGCACGCTTAAGCCCCATTTGGCCTCCGAGCGTGCCGAGCACCCCGCGAACCCCAAGTCGTTCTTGCAGGAGTGCGTGCAGGCAGACGGTCACGAGCCCCCGGCATACAAGCTGGTAGGCTCCGAGGGCCCGGCACATGCGCCCACCTTTACCGCCGTGGTGCTTGTCGACGGTATCCGTCAGGGCCGCGGCACCGGCGCCTCTAAGAAAGAGGCCGAGGGAGCCGCTGCACTCGAGGCGCTCGACCGCATGGGTTACACCACCAACGGTGTGATTCTCAACAAGAAGCCCGTTTAAGCGAGGAACCGTGTATCTCAAGTCCCTTACGCTCAAAGGGTTCAAGTCGTTTGCCGACCGCGCCCATATGACGTTTGAGCCGGGCCTGACCGTCATCGTCGGTCCTAACGGCTCGGGAAAATCGAATATCTCCGATTCGATTCTGTGGGTACTGGGTGAGCAGAGCGCCAAGCAGCTGCGCGGCCAGGCCATGGAGGACGTCATCTTCTCGGGCTCGTCGGCGCGCAAGCCGGTGGGCGTTGCCGAGGTCACGCTGGTGCTCGATAACTCGGACCATGTGCTGCCTGTCGACTTTGATGAGGTTGCCATCACCCGCCGCATGTATCGTTCGGGCGAGAGCGAATACCTCATCAACTCGAGTCCGTGCCGCCTGATGGATATCCAGGACATTTTGCACGATTCGGGCTTGGGTAAGGATACGCATTCCATTATCAGCCAGGGCAAGCTCGATGCCATTTTGCAGAGCCGTCCCGAGGAGCGCCGCGCCCTTATCGAGGAGGCTGCCGGCATTTCCAAGCACAAGCGCCGCAAGGAGCGTGCGCTCAAAAAGATTAAGTCGATGGACGAGCACCTTACTCGTGCCCGCGACATCAATAAGGAGATTGCCCGTCAGCTGCGACCGTTGGAGCGTCAGGTCGATCGCGCGCGCAAGTACAAAGAGCTGTCCTCGCGCGCGAACGAGCTTACGCAGATGCTGGCCGTTGACGAGCTTCGTTCGCTGCAGTCGCAGTGGAACGATCTGGAGAGCCGTTCCAAAGAGGGTGCCGCCGAGCTGGAGCTTGCGCAGTACCGTTTGGGCGAAAAGGAGCGCGAGCTCGAGAAGCTCCAGGTGATGCTCGAGGAAAAGGGCCTGTTTGTGGGTGACTTGGGCGAGCAGCGCCGTCATATGCAAGATGTGGTCGGCCGTATTAACTCCGATATGCGCCTGCTCGAGGAAAAGGGCCACAATATGGTGTCGCGCCTGTCCGATATGCGCGGCCAGATTTCGAGCTCCGAGCATCAGCGTCGTCGCGTGGTCGAGGAGCTCGAGGATGCACGTGCCCAGCTAGAGGAAGTGACCGGTGCGCACATGCAGGCCCAGGACGACGTTGACGCCGCCGGCCCTGCCGCCGCCGAGCTCCACGAGCGCCGTGTTGCGCTCGACAATCAGATCTCGCAGCTTACGCGCGAGCAACGCGATGTGCAGCGCGTGGCCGACAAGGCTGCGCTCGAGCTTGCCAAGGTGAAAGACTCGCTGAGTAATGCCGAGGTCGAGGACAACATGTACGCCTCGCGCCTGGAGCAGATTGACGAGCAGCTCGAGGAGGTCACGGCCTCGCTCGAGAGTCGTCGCGACCGCGCCGAGGAGCTCGACGGCGCGCTCGATCAGGCTCGCCAAGCCCAGGCCGATGCGCGCCAGGCCACCGAGGTCGCCCGTGCGGCGTTGAAGGACTTGCGCGCCCGTGAGAGCGAGTCGCGCAACAAGCTGTCCGAGGTGCGCTCTGAGCTTGCGAGCCAAAAGAAGCTCGATGCCCGTATGGCCGATAGCTCGCCGCTGGTGAGCCGTCTGGTAGGGGCATTGGGCGATGACGTAACGGGCCGTCTGGGCGACGTGCTCGAGGCGCCGCGTGAGCTTGAGGGCCTGGTCGAGCAGCTGCTTGCCGGCGATATCGATGCCCTGTTGTTTGATGACGCCGCCACGCTTGAGCGTGCCGGTCGTGCGGCTTTGGACCAAAAGAAGGCCTCGGGCGAGGCACTGCTGGTGGCGCGTGCTGTGAGCGGCTCTGCTGCTGCCGAGGGCGCTGCCGGTTCGCGTCTGGTTGATCGCCTGTCCGTGCGTGCCGGTTATGGCCCGATTGTCGAGGCACTGCTCGGCGGCTATTACGTGGTCGATGACTTGCCTTGTGCGCTGGCGGCACCAGTCGTTGACGGTGTGACCTATGTGACGCCCGATGGCGCTCGCGTGAGCTTTGGTGGCCTGGTGCGCGTGGGGCTCGATGCCGGCGAGGCCTCGGGTGCCCTGGAGCGGAAGCGCCGCATTCGCGAGCTCGAAGGCCTGGAGCCCGATTTGGCTGCCGTTTTTGAGCATGTGTCGAACCAGGTTATCGAGGCCAATGCGGCCGTCGAGGAGGCGCGTGCCGCCGAGGGTGATGCCGCCGGCGAGATCGCCCGTCTTGAGGGCGAGCGCCGCTCGCTGCTCTCCGAGATTGGCCGCCTGGAGCAAAGCGCCAACAACGCCGAGGTCGAGCGTGCGCGCATCTCCAGGCGCCGCGAGCAGGCGGCCGAGGCCGTGAACGCCGCGCGCCCGCGCGTTGACGAGCTCACCCGTTCGCGCGACGAGGCCCGTGCGCAGGCAAGCGACCTGGGTCTCCAGATTGCCGAAGCCAACGACGAGCTCGATCGCGTGCGCCGTGACGATTCCGAGGCAGCCGGTAAGCTCGCCGATGCCAAGGTGCGCCTGGCCCAGACGAGCGAGCGCCTGCGTTCGCTGAAGGGCCGCGTGCCCGATCTGGAGCATCGCCTGGAGGGCATTGACCGCCGTATCCGCGGAACACGTCAGGCTTCGCGCTCGCTCGAGCTGCTGCGCCTGCGTGTCGATCCCATGCACGAGCGCTATTCGGCCCTGCTGGAGCGTGCATCTGATTGGGCCGCGCGCCTGCGTGACCAGGCCTCACTCGAGGAGGCAGACTCGGCTTCGCTCAAGAAAACCATCGAGGATGCCAAGGCCGAGGTCTCCCGCGCCAAGGAGCGGGTCGATGCCGCCACGGCGACACAAAACGAGTTCAAGGTCGCGCGCGGCAAGCTCGAGGTGCAGGTAGAGGCGGCCATCAAGGCCATTACCGCCGATGGCACCACGGTGCTTGAGGAAGCGCTCATGCTTCCTGCTCCCACCGATCGCGACGCCGCCGAGCGCGAGCTCAACCAGCTCGTGCGCCAGATCAACAACCTGGGCCCTGTGAACCAGGTTGCCATGGAGGAGTACGAGCAGCTCAAGCGCCGCGCCGATTACATCGAGGAGCAGCTGGCCGATCTGGAGAGCGCGCGCAAGGCGCTCGCCAAGATTACCGTGGCCATCGACCGCAAGATGCGTAAAGCCTTCCTGGTGACCTTCGAAAAGGTCGATGCGAACTTCCGCGAGATCTTCGCCATGCTGTTCCCGGGTGGCCAGGCACATCTGGAGATGACCGACCCCGAGCACCCGGCCGAGACGGGCATCGAGGTCGTGGCGCAGCCGCGCGGCAAGCGCATCACCAAGATGATGCTCATGTCGGGCGGCGAGAAGAGCCTGACGGCGCTTGCCCTGCTCTTTGCCGTGTATCGCACGCGTACGGTGCCGTTCTATGTGCTGGACGAGGTCGAGGCGGCGCTCGATGACGCCAACCTGTCCAAGCTCATCGGCGCGCTCGACGTGCTGCGTTCCGATACGCAGCTCTTGGTTATCTCGCATCAGCGCCGTACTATGGAGGACGCTGACGTCCTCTACGGCGTCTCGATGCAAGCTGACGGCGTCAGTCGCGTCGTCTCGCAAAAACTCGATCGCGAAACCGGAAAGGTCGTGAATGCATAATGGGATTCTTCGATGCTCTCTCGCGCGGACTTGAGCGTAGCCGCGAGGCCCTCAACGAGGTCTTTTACTTTGGCGGCGAGGTCGACGAGGATTTTTGGGAGGACCTAGAGGACACCCTCGTCATGGGTGACATGGGTGCCGAGGTCGCCATCCAGGTCTCCGACGACCTGCGTGATGCCGCGGCCAAGAAGAACCTCAAAACCGCCCCGCAACTACGTCGGGCCCTGGCCGAGCAGCTCGAGCAGCATTTTGTACCCGTCGAGCGCGATCCGTTCGCCGACACGCCGAGCTGCGTTCTGTTTGTGGGCATCAACGGTGCCGGCAAGACCACTACGGTCGGCAAGATCGCGAGCGCCATGGCCGCCCGTGGCAAGAACGTCGTGATCGGCTCGGCCGATACCTTCCGCGCTGCCGCCATCGAACAGCTCGATGTGTGGGGCCAGCGAGCCGGCGTCCCCGTCATAAAGCGCGACCGCGGCTCAGACCCGGCAAGCGTTTGCTACGACGTGCTCGACGAGGCCGATAAGCGCGGCAGCGACCTGGTGCTCATCGACACCGCCGGTCGTCTGCATACGAGCCCCGAGCTCATGCGCGAGCTTGCCAAGGTGGTCAACGTGACGCGTAAGCGCGCCGCCAATATGGCCGCCGGCCCCATGCCCGTCTCGGTCGTCCTCGTGATCGATGCCGCGACGGGCCAAAACGGCCTGAACCAGGCGCTCGAGTTTAATGAGGCGCTGGGTCTGGACGGTATTATCATGACTAAGCTCGACGGCACGGCAAAGGGCGGTATCGCCATGGCCGTGGCCGAGAAGCTCAAGCTCCCGATCCTGCGCGTGGGCGTGGGCGAGCAGGTCGATGACCTGCAGGAGTTTAATGCCAAAGATTTCTGCCGCGCCCTGGTGGGCGAGTCCAACTAAGGAGTGACCAGTGTTTGATTCTCTGAGCGATCGCCTCAACGACACATTTGACCGCCTGCGCGGCAAGGGCAAGCTGACCGAGGCCGATATCACCTCGGCCATGCGCGACATTCGCATGGCGCTGCTCGAGGCCGACGTCAACTTTAAGGTCGTCAAGGAGTTTGTCGCCAAGACCAAGGAGCGCTGCATGACCGCCGAGGTCATGGAATCGCTGACGCCGGCGCAAAACGTCGTCAAGATCGTGCTCGACGAGCTCACCGAGATGCTCGGCTCCACCGAGAGCAAGCTCGTCTTTAGCAACCGCATTCCCAACGTCATTATGCTCGTGGGCCTGCAGGGCTCCGGTAAGACCACGGCGGCTGTAAAGTTGGCATACCTGCTCAAGAAGCAGGGCCGCTCGCCGCTGCTCGCCGCGTGCGACGTCTACCGTCCCGCCGCTGCCGACCAGCTGGCCACGCTTGGTGGAGAGATCGGCGTGCCGGTCTTCCGCGGTGACGGCGAGCACCCGGTCGATATTGCCAAGGGCGCCATCCAGGAGGCCGTCGACCACCTGCGCGATGTGGTCATCGTCGATACCGCCGGTCGTCTGCAGATCGACGAGCAGATGATGCAGGAGGCCGTGGACATCAAGAAGGCCGTCAAGCCCGATCAGGTGCTGATGGTCGTCGATGCCATGACCGGCCAGGATATCGTCAACGTTGTCTCGACCTTCGCCGAGCGCACCGACTTTGACGGCGTGATCATCTCCAAGCTCGACGGCGATGCCCGTGGCGGCGGCGCGCTTTCGGTGCGCCAGGTGACCGGCAAGCCCATCAAGTTCGTGAGCATGGGCGAGAAGCCCGATTCGCTGGAGCCGTTCTATCCCGATCGCATGGCCAAGCGCATCTTGGGCATGGGCGACGTCGTCGGCATTATCGAGAAAGCCCAGGAGGCAGCCGATGCCGAGCAGCTCGAGGCTGCCGAGCGCATGCTGCGCGAGGGCTTTACCATGAACGACATGCTCGACCAGATGAAGGCCGTCAAGAAGATGGGCGGTATGAAGGGCATTCTGGGCATGCTTCCCGGCGGCCAGCGCGCGCTCAACCAGATGGGCGGCAACCTGGATGAGGGCATCTTCGACAAGAACGAGGCCATCATCATGTCGATGACCAAGGAGGAGCGCCTGCGTCCTTCCATCATCAACGGCCAGCGTCGCGCCCGCATCGCCAAGGGTGCTGGTGTGACCCCCACCGAGGTCAATAGCCTTATGAAGCAGTGGGGCGAGATGAACAAGATGATGGGCCGCATGCGCTCGATGGCCAACCAGGCGCAAGCCGGCGGCAAGAAGGGCAAGAAGGGTAAAAAAGGCAAAAAGATGCGCATGCCCAATATTCCCGGTCTGGATGCCATGGGCCTGGGCAGCATGGGCGGCCTGGGTGGCCTGGGAACAGGTGGTCCCAAGTCCGATATGGACCTGCTGCGCCAGATGGAAGCGCAGATGCGTAATAAAAAGTAACGACTGGTTGAGTCGAGTAGGGCGAAGGCCGCCTGGATGGTACTCCAGGCGGCCTTCGCCGTTCGTTCGCAGGTTTTCTCACGCGCGGAAGCGTGTTGACGTTGAGGCGCTTGCCACTAGTGGCAGCCGCAGCCCTCGTGCCCATCATGGTCGTGGTGGCCGTGGCGGCCGCAGGACTCGCCATGCTCGTGGGCGTGCTCGTGCTCGTGCCCATGGCAGTCGCAGGTGGCCTCGCCGGTCTGCGCGAGCGTGCCGGCAATGAGGGCCTCGACGCAGGCGTCGCAGCTGCCCTGGGCGCCCGCATAGACCGTGATGCCTGCCTGGGTGAGCGCGTTGATGGCGCCGCCGCCGATACCGCCGCAGATGAGCGTATCGACGCCACCGTTGGCGAGCAGACCCGCTAGGGCGCCGTGACCAGTGCCGCCGGTGCCTACGACCTGCTCGTTGAGTACCTTGCCATCCTGGATGTCATAGATTTTGAACTGCTCGGTGCGGCCAAAGTGCATAAAGATGTTGCCGTTGTCGTACGTCGTTGCCACCCTCATGGTGCCGACCTCCTTTGCTGGCCATATGGCCGTCGTCGTAGGTGTAGGGGAGTATGCGATATTGCCGCCCTCGATACTAAGTGCTCGCCCGTTGACCAGCGCGTTTGCCACCTTGCGATGCGCGCGGCTGCAGATGGCCGCCACGGTGGCACGGGCGATGCCCATTTGCTGGGCGACGGCCTCCTGATTGAGGCCCTCCAGGTCGCAAAGCCGTAGGACTTCGAGCTCATCGACCGTCATGTCGATGGCGTCTCCGCTGGCAAGGCCGTCAGGGGTAAAGCCGCGATATTCGGGAATGATCCCAACACGGCGCAATTTTTCGCGTCTTCCTGCCATACACTCTCCAAATCTGACATATGTCAACAATAGGATAGCGCGTATACGAAACCTTTCAAGCTATTTTTGTCATATGTCAAAAAAGCTAAAGGTGCAGCATTTGCGAATGCGGTGCCGTACTGCCGTGCATTGCGTGTGCCGCCCCAAGTGTGCAATTCGATGCTGCGCGCCTGGGCTACAATAAAAATCGCTTATAGGCGACTGACAGGAGGGTCAATGAGCAAAGCTGATCAACAGTTTGTAGCCATGTGCCGCGATATTCTGGACCATGGCACCACTACCGAGGGCCAAAAGGTTCGTCCGGTGTGGGAGGACGGCACCCCTGCCTATACCATTAAAAACTTTGGCGTTACGGCACGCTACGACCTGCGTGAGGAGTTTCCGGCGCTTACCCTGCGTCGTACGGCCCTCAAATCTGCCATGGACGAGATTCTATGGATCTATCAAAAGAAGTCCAATAACGTGCATGACCTCAACAGTCATATTTGGGATGAGTGGGCCGACGAGACCGGCTCCATCGGCAAGGCCTACGGGTATCAGATTGGCCAGAAGAGCCATTATGCCGAGGGTGACTTTGACCAGATGGACCGTGTGCTGTACGATCTTAAATACACGCCGTACAGCCGTCGCATCATGACCAACACGTATGTGTTTAGCGACCTGTCCGAGATGCACCTGTATCCGTGCGCCTACAGCGTGACCTATAACGTCACGCAGCGCCCGCAGGACGACAAGCCCACACTCAACATGATTCTCAACCAGCGCAGCCAGGACATTTTGGCCGCGAACAACTGGAATGTGTGCCAGTACGCCATTTTGCTGATGATGGTCGCGCAGTCGGTCGATATGATCGCTGGCGAGTTGCTGCATGTGATCGCCGATGCCCATATTTACGACCGTCATGTCGATATCGTCCGCGAGCTTATCGAGCGTCCGCAGTTTGCGGCTCCTAAGGTAACGCTCAACCCCGATGTGCATGATTTCTACGCGTTTACGACCGACGACTTGATCGTTGAGGGCTATGAGCACGGCCCGCAGGTCAAGAACATCCCCATTGCGGTGTAGGTGACGCGCATGACGTGTAAGCTTTCTGCCATTGTCGCCGTGTGCGATGACTGGGGCATTGGGTGCGAGGGTGACATGGTCGTGTCCAACCGTGCCGACATGCGCCATTTTGTGGCGTGCACCAAAGGTTGCCCGGTCATTATGGGACGCAAGACCCTGCTGAGTTTTCCCGGCGGGCGTCCGCTTAAGAAACGCCGCAACATTGTGCTCACGCGCGACGAGGGCTTTGCCCCCGAGGGCGTCGACGTGGTGCATAGTATCGACGAGGCCTTGGCCGCCGTGGCCGATGAACCTGTTGCGTGGGTGATCGGTGGCGGCGATGTCTATCGGCAGTTTTTGCCGTACTGCGTGGAGGCCGAGGTCACGCACAACCATTGCACCCATGCCGTGGACACGTATTTTCCCAATTTGGATGTCGATCCTGCGTGGGAAGTTGCGCGGCGCGACGGGGTTGCCACGATTGCCGCGGGCGAGGGTGACGAAGGCCTCGATTATGAGTTCGTGACATATCGTCGCGTTGATGCTTAAATCGTCTGGCGTGAACGGTATCACCGGGTTGATTGAATGCATGGGGCGGCGCTTAGCGTCGCCTCGTTTGGTATAGATGTGCTGTAAAGAAGGGTACGGGCTGGCTGCTATGACTGATGCCGTTGAGGTGCTGCGAATCGATTCCCTTAATGATGAGCGGCTCGACGCCTACGTGCGACTGACGGAGCGCGAGCTGCGCTGCGTACTGGAGCCGCAAAAGGGCATCTTTATCGCCGAGAGCGCCAAGGTCATCGAGCGCGCGGTACGTGCCGGATACGAGCCGGTGAGCTTTCTTTTGGGTGAGCGCTGGCTCGATCAGATGATGCCGCTGTTCGAGCGTCTGGTTGTACGCGAGGGCGCAAGTCCAGTTCCTGTGTTCGTGGCCTCCATGGAGCTCATGGAGCAGTTGACGGGCTTTAACGTGACGCGCGGTGCGCTCGCGGCGTTCCGTCGCCCGCGTCAGATTCCGGTTGATGAGTTCTTGGGCGGCGTCGTCGAGGTGGCGGGTGAGCGCCCGGTGCGCGTGTGCGTGCTCGAGGGTATTGTCGACCATACTAATGTGGGTGCGATTTTCCGCTCGGCGGCAGCGTTGAATGTCGATGGCATTTTGGTAAGCCCCACTTGCTGTGACCCGCTGTACCGCCGCTCGGCCCGCGTGAGCATGGGCACGGTGTTTCAGGTGCCCTGGACGCGCATTGGCAGCGAGGCGCGCGTATGGCCGCATGATGGGCTGGCGGCGCTGCACGATGCCGGCTTTTCCTGTGCCGCCATGGCATTGACGGATGATTCGGTGTCGTTGGACGATCCCGCGTTGCGGGAGATTGACCGGTTGGCGATCTTTATGGGCACCGAGGGCGCCGGCCTGGGCGCCAAGACCATCGCGGGCTGTGACCGGGCTGTGCGTATTCCGATGGCGCACGGGGTCGATTCGCTCAACGTGGCCGCGGCGAGTGCTGTCGCTTTTTGGCAGTTGTGTCCGCACGTGAGCAACGAGTATCACTACCAGCCGGGACTGTATCACTAGACAGATATTTTGCACCGGGCTCTGATTCCGTGTGTTTCGGTTGACGCCGGTCGGTGCTAAGCTGGTGTCGGCTTTGGTCATAAAATTGACGTTTTGTTGTTTGACGTGCGCTGGTGGGGAGGGAGTGTGGCTAAGAAATCTACGGCTATCGATGTAACACAGGGTGTTATTTGGCAGCAGTTGCTTTCGCTGTGCGTTCCCATCTTTTTTAGTTCGTTTTTTCAGCAGGCCTACACACTTATCGGTACCTATATCGTCGGTCAGTTTGGCGGCAAGCTCGCGTTGGGCGGCATTCAGGCCACGATGGTGCTCACGGAGCTCTGCATCGGTTTTTGCGTCGGTGTTGGCGCCGGCTGTGCTGTTATTACGGGTCAGTATTTTGGCCAGCACGATGATGAGCGACTGAGTCGTTCGGTCCATACGGCCATGACGCTCGCTCTGTTGGGCGGTATCGTCGTCTCGATTCTGGGCATAGTGTTCGTTGAGCCCATGCTGGTGCTTATGAATACGCCGCATGAACTATTGGCCGAGGGTGTGGCCTATGCTCGTTGCTATTTTGCCGCCATGGTTGCGGCGCTGCTGCTCAATATGGGCACCGCGCTGCTGCGCGCCGTGGGCGACACGCGTGGACCTGCCGTGATCATCGCTTCCGGCTGCCTCGTTAATGTGGTACTGGATATCATTTTTGTTGCCGTGCTGCATATGGAGGCTCTGGGCTGCGGCATCGCGGTGGCGCTGACCATTTGCTCCAACGCCACGATGATCGTGATTCGCATGATGCACGCACCGGGTGCGTGGCGGCTTTCACTGTCCAAACTCGGCATTGATCCTGGTATTTGCAAGAGCATGATCTCGTGTGGTCTGCCGCTTGGCTTTCAGTCTGCTGCGTATTCGATTTCCAACGTCTTGATTCAGGTGTCGGTCAACTCGTTTGGTGCCGATGTCACCACGGCTTGGGGTCTTTCGGGCCGCTTAGATGGCATTGTCTGGATGGTTACCGAGGCGCTTGGCGTGTCGATCACCACGTTCTCGGCACAGAACTTTGGCGCGCGCAACTACGAGCGCATGCGCAAGGGCTACCATACGTCGCTCGTGCTGTCGTTTATGCTCATTGGTGGCCTGTCTGCCGTGCTGCTGGTGTTCTCGGGTCCTCTGTCGCGTCTGTTTGTCGACGATGCTTCGATCTCGGCGTACACCACGACCATCATCCATTTTATTGCGCCGTTCTATGCGATTTTCTCGATTATCGAAAACGCGTCGGGCTCCATTCGCGGTGCCGGCGTGAGTTTGCAGCCCATGATTCTCACGATTTTCGGCACCGTCGTGCTCAGGGTGATCTGGGTGTTTGCGATCATGCCTTTCGATCCGTCGCTTGAGCTCCTGCTGCTGGTTTACCCCGTAACCTGGCTCATCACGGCCACGATGTTCACCATCTACCACCACAGCGGCAACTGGCTAGGCCGTGCCACTGCCTAATGATCCGTATGAGACAGAGGAAAACGGATCATTGCTCTCCGTGGTGATGTCGATGATTCGTTTTCCTCCGTCCCCTTTGGATCAATTAGTATTCGATGCCTTGGCGGGCTAGGAGGCCTTCGTCGAAGTAGTGTTTGACGGGGCGCATTTCGGTTACGAGGTCGGCAAGGTCGGCGAGGGGCAGCAAGCCGCGGCCAGTGAGCACGAGCTCCGTGGTGGTTGGTTTCATGGCGATCAACGCTTCGACATCTTCGCGCGTCACAAAGCCCCGTCGCATGGCTTCTCCCAGCTCATCCAAGATCAGCACGTCGACTTGGCTAATCTGCTCGCGCGCCAGCTCCATGATCTGTGCGGCACAGGCTTCGGGCGTTTCGCGGTCGGCTTGTACGATGCAAAGCCCCAATCGAGGAGCTGCGTCATGTTCGGCGCAGTGCAGCTTCTTGGCAAACTGAAGCACGAGCACGTTAAGTCCATAGCCCGTGGCGCGCAGCGCGAGCCCCAGCGCAGCCGTTGTCTTGCCCTTGCCGTCGCCCGTATAGATTTGAACCTTGCCGACTTCCAGTGATGCCATCTCTGTCCTTTCGTGCCCGGTGTCGGTTTATCGCCGGCCGGGTTGGGTATTCTAGTTAGCATTATCAACCCCAGTAGATGGAGTTCAAGCAGATGGAGATGGATGACAACAAACGTAGACGGAATATGATCCTCTACGTGCTCATCGCCTTCGTCGTCTACCTCGTGCTCTCGACCGTTCTGTTCCCCAACATCGGTCACACGCAGCAGATTACGAAGACCGATTACTCGACGTTTGTCAAAGCGCTCGACAAGAAGAGCGTCGATAAGGTCGAGTACAACACGGACGATTACTCGATTTATTACACCAAGAAGGGCGAGGACGAGAACATCGCCTACAAGACGACCGGTGTGCCGAATGATGCGGGCTTTACCGATCGCGTGCTTGAATCTGGCGCCTCGCTTGAGTCGGTCGTTCCCGATAAGAACTCGGGTCTGATGACTTACTACCTGCTCACCCTCATTCTTCCCATGGCGATTTTCTTCCTGATCGGCTGGTGGCTCAACCGCCGCATGAAGAAGGCCATGGGTGATGACGGTCCGTCGATGAACTTTGGCGGCGGCGGTTTTGGCGGCGGTGGACTGGGCAAGTCCGGCGCGCGTGTGATTGCCTCCAAGGACGTGGGCGTGACCTTTAAGGATGTTGCTGGCCAGGAAGAGGCCAAGGAGTCCCTCAAGGAGGTCGTCGACTTTCTGGAGAAGCCGCAGCGCTACGAGGAGATTGGCGCCAAGCTGCCGCGCGGTGCCCTCCTTGTCGGCCCTCCGGGTACCGGTAAAACCCTGCTTGCCAAGGCTGTGGCGGGCGAGGCTGGTGTGCCGTTCTTTAGTATTTCGGGCTCTGAGTTTGTTGAGATGTTCGTCGGCCGCGGCGCCGCTAAGGTTCGTGATCTGTTTAAGCAGGCCAAGGAAAAGGCCCCGTGCATCGTCTTTATCGATGAGATCGATACCATCGGCAAGAAGCGCGACGGCGGCGGCTTTAGTGGCAACGACGAGCGCGAGCAGA
The DNA here is from genome assembly GCF_052121015.1 of Collinsella sp. LCP19S3_F2. Classification (NCBI taxonomy): domain Bacteria; kingdom Bacillati; phylum Actinomycetota; class Coriobacteriia; order Coriobacteriales; family Coriobacteriaceae; genus Collinsella; species Collinsella sp. LCP19S3_F2. Next base: position 77,470 of record NZ_JBQKFA010000007.1, on the reverse strand, counting down.
CGCTCAACCAGCTGCTGACCGAGATGGACGGCTTCGATAACCACAAGGGTATCGTCGTCCTCGCTGCCACCAACCGTCCCGACAGCCTTGACCCGGCCCTGTTGCGCCCCGGTCGTTTTGATCGCCGCATCCCCGTTGAGCTGCCCGACCTGACCGGCCGTAAGAACATTCTTGAGCTGCATGCCAAGAGCGTGAAGACGCAGCCGCCGATCGACCTGACCGCGATTGCCCGCGCCACGCCCGGTGCCTCGGGCGCCGACCTGGCCAATATCATCAACGAGGGCGCCCTGCGTGCCGTCCGCGAGGGTCGCAAGCGCGCCACGCAGGACGACTTTGAGGAGTCGGTGGAGGTCGTCATCGCCGGTCAGCAGCGCAAGTCCACGGTGCTGTCCGACCACGAGAAGCAGGTCGTTTCTTACCACGAGATCGGTCATGCCATCGTTGCCGCTCGCCAGAAGGGCTCTGCGCCGGTCACGAAGATCACCATCGTGCCGCGCACGAGCGGTGCTCTGGGCTACACCATGCAGGTCGAGGAGGATGAGCGCTTCCTGACCACGCGCCAGGAGATCCTGGACAAGCTCGCCGTCTATTGCGGCGGCCGTGCAGCCGAGGAGCTCATCTTTGGTGAGATGACGACCGGCGCCGCTAACGATATCGAGCAGGCCACCAAGCTCGCCCGTAACATGGTGACGCGCTTTGGTATGTCCGATGAGTTTGGCATGATGGCGCTCGGTACCGTGCAGAACGCGTACCTTAACCAGGATACGTCGCTCACCTGCGCCCCCGGTACGGCCGAGCGCGTGGACGCGATTGTCGCCAAGCTGATCGAGGATGCGCACGACCGCGCCCTGCAGATCCTGAAGGAGAACAAGTTTAAGCTCCACGAGCTGGCTCGTTATCTGTACAAGAAGGAGACGATCACGGGCGAGGAGTTTATGAATCTCCTCACGCGTGAGAATCCGCTGATGCCAAAGCAGCAGTAATACTAGTTGCGCAGTGCTTTCGCCCCATTTGAGTGTCCACCTCAAATGGGGCGTTTTGCTTGGGAAGGGTTGTATATGAAGATCGTGGTAAGTGCCTGCTTGATGGGCGAGAGTTGCAAGTATAACGGGCTCGATAATTACCATTGCGAGCTGGTCGAGGCTTGCGAGCGCACGGGAACCGAGGTCCTGTTGGTATGCCCCGAGGTTTTTGGCGGCCTGCCCACGCCGCGCAAGCCGTCCGAGATTGTGAACGGCGAAGTCCGTACCTGCGAGGGCGCCTCGGTCGATCGTGAGTTTCGCCTGGGTGCTGAGCGTGCACTCGACATGTGCGAGCAGGCGGGCGGGCCGGAAGAGATCGCCGCTTGCATCTTACAGGACCGTAGCCCCTCGTGCGGTGCAGGTCGCATCTACGATGGCACCTTTAGCGGCACGCTCACCGCGGGCAACGGTGTCTTCGTCGACCTGCTGCTGCGTCACGGGTATCGCGTGATTCCCGCAAGTGAATTTGACCCGAGCATGTTGGAATAGCAAATGAAAGGGGGCGGCCATCGAGTAGATGGTCGCTCCCTTTACTGGCAAGCTAAACAATTTCAACAGAAGTTCAATGGCGTTCGCCCAGATAAAACCTGCCAAAATAAACCTGTCCCTTTTTGGTAGGTTAGGCGAGGAGCGTGTGGCCGTAGGCGTTGGCTGCCTTGATGGCGGCGGCGAACTTCTCGTCGGTGAAGGGTTCGGGGTTACCCTGCTTCCACTCGTTGGTGGCGTGCGCGTACTCGCACAGGGCAGGGATATCGGCCTCGGAAAGCCCGACCTGCTCAAGCGTCACGGGCAGGCCCATCTGCTTGTTAAAGGCAGCATAGCGCTCAAGGTTCTCGGTGTCGCCCGTGTAGGCGAACAACACGAGCACGCCCAGGCTTACGACCTCGCCGTGCAGGTAGGTGCCCTCACGCGGAATGCTGCAAGTGGCGTTGTAGAACGCGTGCGCGACGCTCGAGTTGTAGTAGTAATCGTTCTGGTTGGTCAGGTTCGAGACATATCCCGTGTTGACCACGATATCGAGCGCGATCTGCTTGACGGCCTCGCTCGACAGGTCCTGGCGCACGTCCTCAAGACCCTGGACGCCATAGGTAAACAGCGGCTCGGAGCAGGTGTGGGCGAGTGCCAGGCCAAGACCGGCGGTGTGCTCCAAATTTCCGGCGCTCGTGGCGTACTCGACCTCGGGCTGCTTAGACAGGGCATCGCCTACGCCGGCCCAGAAGTACTCTGCCGGTGCCTCGGCGATGATCTTGGGGTTGATGAAGATGTGCGCGGGGCGGTTGGGGTACGAATAGCCCTCGAGCGAGCCGTCGTCGTTGTAGACAACGGCAATGGCGGTCGCGGCGGAACAGTTAGAGCAAATCGTCGGCACGGTAAAGACGATCTTCTTGAGCTCGATGGCAGCCGTCTTCACGGTGTCGAGTGCCTTGCCGCCGCCGCAGGCGATAAGCACGTCTGCCTGCTGGCAGGCGGGGGAGTTTACGACCTTGGCGATATTGGCGCGTGTGCTGTTGGTGCCGTAGACGCGCGTTTCCAGAACCTCGACGCCGGTGCCTGCCAGCGCGGCTTCGATACCGGGAAGCGCTGCAGCCAGTGCTCGCTTGCCACCGATGATTGCGACCTTGGTCGCTCCGTATTCGGCCAGCGCGCCGGGCAGCTCGTCGAAGCAGTCCTCGCCGACGGTATAGTCGCTCATTCCGATCGTGCGCATAGCAACCTTCTTTCGTTCGATAAAGTGCTTTCAGGTATTTTGCTCCTAGAGAAGGTCCACAGCCGCGAGAAATTTCGAACGTATAAAACCAGTGTTGAGGGTTTTTCGTCGACGCGGAACGTGCTAGCATACTTCGCATAAGCGTTGATGGGGACGAGTAGTCGGCCGTCCGCATGCTACAGAGAGCGGGGAGCGCTGAGAACCCGTGCATGCGACCGATGAAAATCACCCCGGAGCTGCGGTCCCAACGGACGTGCCGCGCAGGCACGTCTTAGTAGATATCGCCGAGATGGTCGTCGATACAGGCCAGCCGAGTAACGGATGCGAGCGCGCGGCGACGCGGGCGAGGGCATCTAAGCTGGGTGGTTAAGCGAAGAGCTTTTACGGGCAGACTGCCTGTTTTGTGGCGCTTCGTCCCAGCTTGCAGGGACGGGCGCTTTTTTGGTGCCCAGAGGGCGTGCGCGCCCATGACAAGAAAGGGGTACCGTGGCAAACGAGTACAAGCAGACGATGAATCTGCCCAAGACCGGTTTTCCCATGCGTGCCGGTCTTTCCAAGTCCGAGCCCAAGCGACTCAAGGACTGGCAGGACAACAAGGTCTACGAGCAAGTTCTAAAGAAGAACAAGGGTCACAAGAAGTTCGTGCTGCACGACGGCCCTCCGTATGCCAACGGCCCGATCCACATCGGCCACGCCATGAACAAGATCTCTAAGGACATGATCAACCGTTACTGGATGATGCAGGGCTACGAGGTTCCCTATGTCCCCGGTTGGGACTGCCACGGTCAGCCGATTGAGCACAAGGTCGAGGAGAAGCTCGGCACCGAGAAGTTCAACCAGACCTCTACGGCTAAGATCCGCGAGCTTTGCAATAAGTTCGCTGTCGAGAACATCGAGCTGCAGAAGGCCGGCTTCCGTCGCCTGGGCGTGCTTGGCGACTGGGACAACCCGTATCTGACGCTCTATCACCAGCATGACGCCGCCGACATCGAGGTCTTCAAGGCCATGTTCGACAAGGGCATGATCTATCGCGGTCATAAGCCCGTCCACTGGTGCAAGCACTGCCACACCGCGCTGGCCGAGGCCGAGATCGAGTACTCCGACGAGACGAGCCCGTCCATCTTCGTGCGCTTTGAGATGACCACTAAGCCTGCCGGTCTCGAGAGCTTCGACGGCCCGGTTGACTTCATCATCTGGACGACCACGCCGTGGACCATCCCCTCCGACCAGGCCGTTTCCCTTAAGCCCGGCGCCGCCTATGTTGCCGTTGAGCACGATGGCCGTGCCGAGGTTATGCTCGAGGACCTGGCTCCCAAGTGCTGTGAGGAGTTTGGCTGGGAGTACACCCCGGTCATGGTCGACGGTAAGCCCTATGTGGTTCCCGCTGAGACCTTCCACCACATCCACTACAAGCAGCCGATCTTTGACGGTGTCGAGGGCGTGGCACTGCTGGCCGATTACGTCGGCGTCGATGACGGTACCGGTATCGTCCACAACTCGCCCGGCCACGGCGTCGACGACTACTTCGCCTGCCTCAAGGAGGGCATCACCGATATCTGCATGCCGGTCGATGACGACGGTAAGTTCTACACCGGCGAGGAGTTTGGTACCGGTGGCCCCTTCAGCGGTATGGATACCGACGAGGCCAATCCGCACATCATCGAGTTCCTGCGCGAGCGCGGCACCCTGGTCCTCGAGAAGAAGATCACGCACAGCTATCCGCACTGCTGGCGCTGCAAGCACCCGGTGCTCTTCCGTGCTACCGACCAGTGGTTTGTCTCGATGGACAAGACCGGTTTGCGCGAGCAGGCTGGCAAAGAGATCCGCGAGAACGTCAAGTGGTATCCGGCCCACGCGGCCAACCGCATCGGTGCCATGGTCGAGCAGCGTCCCGACTGGTGCATCAGCCGTCAGCGCAACTGGGGCGTGCCTATCCCCAGCTACACCTGCGCCGACTGCGGCGAGAAGGTCATGAACGATGCCACGCTCGACGCCGTCATCAAGCTCTTCCACGAGAAGGGCTCCGACGCCTGGTTCACCGACGCTCCCGAGAGCTACCTGGGCGAGGCCTGCGTCTGCCCCAAGTGCGGCGGCCATCACCTCAAGGCCGATAAGGACATCCTCGACGTGTGGTGGGACTCCGGCGTGTCCTGGAAGGCCGTCTGCGAGTATCGTCCCGAGCTTGAGTACCCGGCGGATGTGTACCTCGAGGGCTCCGATCAGCACCGCGGCTGGTTCCAGAGCTCGTTGCTCACCTCGGTGGGTGCCAACGGCCACGCTCCGTATAAGGCAGTCGTCTCGCAGGGCTTCACGCTCGATGGCCAGGGCCGCAAGATGTCCAAGTCGCTCGGCAACGTCATCGACCCCAACAAGGTCTGCGACGAGATGGGCGCCGATATCATCCGCCTGTGGGTCGCCTCGGTCGATACTAGCTCCGACGTCTCCATCGACCACGAGATCCTTGCTCGTACGTCCGATGCCTACCGTCGTTTCCGCAACACGCTGCGCTTCCTGCTCTCCGAGCTCGAGGGTCAGTTTGAGCCCGAGACCGACGGCGTCGCCTTTGCCGACCTGCTGCCGCTCGACAAGCTCATGGTTGCCCGTCTGACCCAGGTCCAGGCCGAGGTCGACGACGCCTACGCCAGCTACGAGTTCCCGCGCGCCTACCGTGCGCTCTACGACTTTGTGGTTACCGAGCTTTCCAACGTGTACCTCGACGCCCTGAAGGACCGTCTGTACTGCGACAAACCCGGTTCGCTCGAGCGCCGCAGCGCCCAGACCGTGCTCGCTGAGCTCTTCTCGATGCTCATGCGCGACCTGCAGCCGATCCTGTCCTACACGGTCGACGAGGCCATGGCCTATGCGCCCGCCGGCTGCGTCGATCACCAGAAGTACGCCGCGCTGCTCGATTGGTATAAGTCGCCCATCACGGTCGACGAGGCCAATGAGTTCGAGGGCGTGCTCGAGGCCTCGCTCGAGCTCCGTAGCGCTGTGACCAAGGCCCTTGAGGATGCCCGCTCCGCCGGTACCTTCACCAAGAGCCAGCAGGTCCGCGTCAAGGCGGTCGTTCCCGCCGAGATGTATGCGCTGCTGACCGGCGACAAGGCCGTCGATCTGGCCGAGTTCTACATCGTCTCCGATGTTGAGCTAACCCAGGGCGAGGAGCTTTCCGTCGCTATTGAGGCCGCCGAGGGTGAGTGCTGCGACCGTTGCTGGAACTATCGCACCACCGTCGGCGAGTACAACGGTCACGCGCATATCTGCAAGCGCTGCGCGAATGCCTTGTAGTTACGCGGTTTTACCAAACCGCGTAACAGGTTGACGCTGCAAACCCGCCAGAGCGGCAATCTGCCTTTCAGCTTCGGCGGCATGACCAGAAGGTCTATGCCGCCTCGTTTCAAGGCACCCTGCTCGCTCTGGCGGGCTTTCGCTCATATGACCCAATCCGCTGTCAAGAGCCACAATGGCCCCGCCGACCGCTTCCAATCGGTCGGCGGGGCCTGCCGTTGAACCCGTCCCGGTCCGCCCCCGGCATGTCATCGACGCCTTCGGCTCAGTCTCATATCCGCGGATACCGTTCTGTCGGCCCGCACTCCATTCCTTCGGCGGGGTTCCCCAAGTCTGTCGAGGCGCATGCGGAGGGCTCCGCGCGCACAGCGAAATAGGGGGTATCCCCGAAGGCCGCCCGGCTCGCCGGGACGGGGGCTATGTCTATTCCGCGCCCTCCCGGCACATCATGCCGAGGGCCCAGAGCCACCTCACGAGCTCGGCCGCGGTGGCCGCGTTGGCCTTCGCCGCGGGCATGCCGCGGGCGAGCATCTCCTCGCGCCGCCGCAGGAGCCGCTCGGACCCCTTCCTCCCGTGCATCCTTATCTCGAGGGGCACGCCCGTGTCCCTCGGCATGAGCTTCGGCTGGTGCCGTGCCGCGGCGTAGCACCATGAACCCTCAACGGCCAGCTTCCTCACGAGCGCGTTGCCCGCGCCGCTGATGCCTCCGAGCCGCACGGAGTCGCCACTCGACCTCTGACTCGGCGCGAGGCCGAAATAGGCCGTGACCTGCCTTCCGGAACGGAACCTCGTGAAGTCGCCGACCTCGGCCGAGAAGGCCGCGGCCAGCGCGAAGGCGCAGCCCTTGATCGACTGGAGGGCGGCCGCCTCCGCGGCGATCGGGCTGGCATCCACGGCGGCCCTGTACTCGGAGAGCAGGTCCGCCCGGGCCTCCGCCGCGGCCTCGACCTCGTTCCTCAGGGCGGCGAGCGTCCGAACCCCGCCATCGTCCTCCGGCCTGACCTTGTCGAGCCACCTCAGGAAGTCGTAGGTCCAGTACTTCCTCGGGTTGCCGGCGGGCGTGGTGCCGCCGTAGGCGTACCCGCGCTTTGCGAGGAAGGCGAGCAGCCGCTGCTTGGCGGTCGCCAGGCGCGCGGTCGCCCCGTCGTAGGCGCCGGCGAGGTCCCTGATGCCTTCGACCTCGGGGGAGGGGGCCCATACGGGGGAGATGTCGTGGGCGAGTATCGCCTTGGCCATCCTGGCGGCGTCGTTCCTGTCGTTCTTGGAGGCCGAGTCGGCGGCCGACCTGGGGATCTTCGAGACCGCGGCGACGACGCACTCGACGCCGAGCCCGGCGAGCTCCCTTTGCGGGGCGAAGCCGAGGTAGCCGCTCTCGTAGGCCGCGAGCGACGGCCCGGGGAACACATCCATCCACCCGGCGATCTCGCCCCAGGGGTTGCCGGGGAACCTCCTCGTCACGGCCTCGCCGGTGTCCGCGTCGAGGGCGCAGACGGTGGTCGACCTCAGGTGGACGTCCATCCCGAACGCGGTAGAATACTTTGGCATGGGAGCCTCCCAACCTCGTTGCGGCGCGGCTGCGCCTATGGCACTTCAACATCATTGTCGCAGCCCCGACCCGCGGTCACGAGCGGGGGCTCCTATCTTTTTAGTGCCCTCGGATTGGGTCATAGTGTCTGTCGTTACCAAATACGCGACGTTTTCATTGCCGGACAATAGGTAGACGTTGGGTAGTCTTTTTGGGACGGGGCTTTTTTAGCTGCCCTACCTCAAATAAGGACTTAATCTTCGAAAGCGCTGGACTGGGTAGCTAAAAAGCCCCGTCCCAAAAAGACTACCCGGTGAAGGGACAAGGGGACAGCCCCTTTGTCGCATTGGTGGATATGTCGTGCGTTCTGTGTATGGCAATATAAGATGGTTGTTTGCGTTAAATGGAATTCGATTGTTTTGAGGGTAGGGGATTTCTTTGGGTCGTGGTGCGGATATGACGCCGCCTTTGCGTTGGCGGTTAGGTGTTGCTGGTGGGGTGGCGCTCTTTGTGTTGCTTGTTGACCAGCTGACCAAGATTGCGGTTCGTGCCGTGGGCGATGCCCTGCATATGACTGTTATCCCCGGCGTGATCGATTTTGTGTTTGTCCGCAATATCGGAGCTGCCTTTAGCATGGGCGAGGGCCATGGCATAGCGTTTGCCGTGCTGGCGCTTGCGGCCATTGTCGCCATTGCCGTGTACTTGCTCCGTGCTCCTCAGCTCGCTCGCCTAGAGGTCGTGGGTATGGCCATGGTTGCGGGCGGCGCCATCGGCAACGCGATCGATCGCCTGGCCATGGGCTTTGTGACTGATTTTATTGCCACTACCTTCATTGATTTCCCCGTCTTTAACGTGGCCGATATCGGCATTACCGCCGGTGTCGTGCTGGCGCTCATCGGATACATGTTCTTGAGTCCTGCCGCTCGCGAGGTCGATGCGACCGCCGAGCTCAACGCCCGTGACGAGGCCCGCGCCAAACGTAAAGCTAAGCAGCGTGGGGAGCGTGCCCGCAAGATTCGCGAAAGGAATGAGCGCTAATGGCCGACATCCATATTCTCGTTGCCGACGATTGCGCCGGTCAACGTCTCGACGCCTATCTGGGCGCCAACGATGGCTGTCCCACGCGCTCTGCCTGCGCGCATCTGATCGAGGGAGGCGCCGTTGCCGTCAACGGCGAGACCTGCCTATCTAAAAAGTATGCCGTACGCTCCGGTGACCGCATCTCGGTCGACCTGCCCGAGCCGCATGACCCGACCGACGTGATCCCCGAGGCCATCCCGCTCGACATTCGCTACGAGGACGACTATCTTATGGTGCTCTCCAAGCAGCGCGGCCTGGTGTGCCATCCTGCGCATGGTCATGAGAGCGGCACCCTTGCGAATGCCCTGGTCTATCATTGCGGCATCGACCATCTGGGTACCGTGCAGGGCGAGGACCGCCCCGGCATCGTGCATCGTCTGGATCGCGATACCTCGGGCCTTATGCTCGCGGCTAAAGACGACGACACCCAGCGTGCGCTTCAAAATCTCATCCGCACGCGCACGCTCGACCGTCGCTACATTACGCTCGTTCATGGGCACATCGCCATGGACGAGGGCACTATCAATACTGGTATCGCTCGCTCCACGCGCGACCGCGTGAAGATGGCGGTTTCCGATGACCCCTTTGCGCGCCAGGCCATCACGACCTTTAAGGTCCTTGAGCGCTTTGATTCCACGCGCTTCGACGACGGCTACACGCTTGTCGAGTGTCACCTGTTTACCGGCCGCACGCATCAGATTCGCGTTCACATGCGCCATATCAACCACGCCTGCGTGGGCGATCCACTCTATGGCAAGTGCGATGCTCGTGCCGATCAGGGTTTGACCAGGCAGTTCCTGCATTCCTGGCGTGTGGCGTTCGATCATCCCGTGACGGGGGAGCACATCGAGTGCCGTGACGAGCTGCCATGGGATCTTGCGGCGGTTCTGGATGATCTGGCCCCGCGTTCGCTCGGCCGCACTGCCGCTGGCAACGAAATCGTCCCTCAGCTCGGTCTGCTCGAGGCCTAGCCAGTATTAGGTGGTTTCTTGAACTCCGTAAGCCTGCGGTAAGATATACGGTTGTTTACGTCACGCGTTCCTGGGAGCCTGCATGCTCGCCTTTTTACAAACCAACACACCTATCGTGATCTTCAACCAGATTGTCGTCACGCTGCTTACGGTCTGTTTTCTGTACCAGGTGGTCTTCTTTGTCATCGGCGCTCTTCGTGGTGAGGTCGCGCCTCCCAAGGCCAAGAAGCTCCATCGTTATGCCTTCTTTATCGCGGCGCATAACGAGGAGGCCGTGATCGCCAACCTCGTGCGCTCCATTAAGGACCAAGATTATCCGTCCGAGCTTATCGAGGTCTTCGTGGTCGCCGATGCCTGCACCGACAACACGGCGCAGCTCGCGCGCGAGGCGGGCGCCGTCGTCTATGAGCGCAATGACTTGGCCCGTAAAGGCAAGAGCTGGGTCATGGACTATGGCTTCGACCGCATCCTTAACGAGTACCCCGATACGTTTGAAGGCTACTTTATCTTCGATGCCGATAACGTTATCGCCCGCGATTACGTGTCCAAGATGAACGATGCTTTTGACCAGGGCTTCCATGTTGTTACGAGCTATCGCAATTCCAAGAACTTTGGCAGCTCGTGGATCTCGGCAGCTAATGCCACGTGGTACCTACGCGAGGCACGCTTTCTCAACAACGCGCGCAACATCTGTAAGACGTCTTGCGCCGTTTCGGGTTCGGGCTACCTCATCTCCGCCAGCGTTATCGAGGGTATGCACGGCTGGCAGTTCCACACGCTGACCGAGGATATTCAGTTCACCACGTTCTGTGCCATTCACGGCATTCGCATTGGCTATGCGCCGGCGGAGTTCTTTGACGAACAGCCCGTGACGTTTAAGGCATCCTGGAAACAGCGTATGCGTTGGACCAAGGGCTTCTACCAGGTGTTCTTTACGTACGGTAAGCACCTGGTCAAATCGACCTTCCGCTATCATCGCTTTGCCGCCTACGACATGTTTATGACGATCGCACCGGGCATGCTGCTCTCTCTGATCTCGATGCTCGCTAATGCGACGTTCCTCATCGTGGGCGGCCTTTCGCACGGTTTCTTGGCTACCGAAGTCGAGATGCAGGCGTGTGCCGCTTCGCTCATTATGACCTTCGCTATGATGTATCAGACTTTCTTTATCCTGGCGCTGCTCACGACTATCTTTGAATACAAGCATATTCACTGCGCGCAAAAGTGGCGTCTGGTAACCAACCTGTTTACCTTCCCGATCTTTATGTTCAGCTATATCCCCATTACGGTGGCAGCGCTGTTCTTGAAGGTCGACTGGGTGCCGACGCAGCACGCCGTAAGCGTTACCCTCGACGAGGTCATGCAGGGCGCCAAATAACCATCATCAAAACCACCACAAAGGGGATATGAACTGCGCCCCGAAACTTGGACTGAATAAATAGCGACTACGCCGCAAGGGCCCGGTTCCGGAACTCCTCCGGCGTCAGGCCCTTCAATCTTACCTGCCTGCGCCGCGTGTTCCAATGGGCTATGTACTCCTCCAGGTCGCGCTTGAAGTCCTCGAAGCTGCCCCACTCCCTGCCGCGGTAGAACTCGTCCTTCACGTGGCCGAAGAGCTGCTCGGTGGCGGCGTTGTCGATGCAGTTCCCCTTGCGCGACATGCTCTGGGTGATGCCCGCCCCCTCCAGCCTGGAGGTGTAGGACTCGTGCTGGTACTGCCAGCCCATGTCCGAGTGCATGGTCGGTGCCGCCCCGTCGGGCAGGGCCTCGAGGAGCCGGTCGAGCATCCTGTGCTGCTGGGCGAGGTCCGGAGAGGTCGATATGTCGCTCGCCACGATCTCCTTCGTGCAGAAGTCGAGCACCGGGGCCCAGTAGGCCTTGGCGCCGGCGACCTTGAACTCGGTGACGTCGGTGCCGAGCTTCTGCCACGGCCCCTCGGCGCCGAAATCCCTCGCGATGACGTTCTCGAACGTGCTCCCCACGAGCCCCCTGTAGGAGCTGTACCGGCGGCGGGAGCCCCGGCGGCGTATCGCGCACCGGATGCCCATCTCGCGCATCATCTTGAGCACGGTCTTGTCGGCCACGACCGCGCCCAGCTCGGCGCGCAGGCACATGGCTATCTGCCGGTGCCCGCAGCCGTTGGCGGTGCGCGAGAATATCTCGGCCGCGGCGTCGCGCAGCTCGGGCCTGGTCGGCCTCCGCGGGTGCGCCAGCGCGTAGTAGTAGGTCGACCTCCTGAGCCCCGAGCACTCCAGCAGGTGGCGCAGGGAGTGCCCCTCCGCCCTCAGCGCCCTCACCGCCTCGGCCGCCGCCCTGGTCAGAGCCCGTCCCGCTCGACCAGGGCGCGCAATTTTTTTAGGTAGGCGACCTCGGCCTCGAGCCTGCGGCAGCGCTCCTCGAGCTCCTGCTCGCGGGTGCGGGCCCGGGGTTTCGACCTCGACCCCCTCGGCCTGCCCTTCGGTCCGGGCCGCAGCGCCTCGGCGCCGCCCTCGCGGTAGAGCCTGCACCAGCGCTCCAGCGGGGACTTCGACCTGATCCCGAACTCGGCCATGGCGTCGGTCTTCGCCATCCCGCCGTCGACCACGGCCGACGCCGCGGCGACCCTCTGCTCGAATGTGTACCTGGATTGTTTCCCGCCCATGGACAGCAGCGCCTCGCTTCCGAACGCCCGGTATACCCACTGCCATTCTCTCACGGTCTCGCGGGGGACGGACAGGGCCTCGGCCGCCGGCTTGCAGCCGACGCCGGCGTCGAAGAGCTCGACGGCCCGCCTCCTGGACTCCAGGTCGTGCTTCACCCTGAGGTCTATACTCATGGAAAACCTCCCATTTCCCGATGTCCAAGAAATGGGAGGCAGTTCAATAGAACCTTTGCGGTGGTTTTACGTTTGAGCGCTCAGTTGAGGGGTTTCGATGTTCTATATCCCGTTTTGGATTTGCATCTTTGCCGGCGCGGCGATTGACGCCCGCGAACGGCGGTTTCCCAATGAGCTTGCCGGCGCGTGTGCGGTGGCGGCGTTTGCAGGCGTCTGGCTCGACAAGGGCGTTAACATGGCGCTTGACCACGCCGGTCTTGCGGTCATCGTCTACCTTGCCCTTGTGCTTACTGAGTCACTCTGGCGTCGCCTTCGCCATGCCCCCGGCATCGGCATGGGGGATGCCAAGGCGCTCTTTGCCCTTTGCACCTTCGATCCCCTGGGCGGCGTCGTCGCGTTTGCGGTTGCGCTTCTGACCCTTGCCGCCGCCTGTCTCATCGTAAAATCGCGCTCGCTGCCTTTGCTGCCGTTTTTGGTGCCAATATTTGCCATAATCGAGTTCGTGGGTAGTACGCTGTAACCGTTTGCGCGCCCTTTTTAAGGAGCATGCCATGGCAATCAATCAACAGACAGCCGCCATCAAGGCGCGCCTGGATCGCATTCCCGCGGCGTTGTCGCCCGAGCTGGTCGAGCGCATTGCCGCCGACCGCGCCGCGGGTGTCGTTAATCCCTATCGATGCGGTGACGACCAGGCCATCCGCCGTGTCGATCGGGCCGCAGACGAGGGCACGCTTATGCGTCCGGCCTTTATGCGCGATATCGAAAAGATTCTGCATCTGCCAGCATACACACGTTATGCAGGCAAAACGCAGGTCTTCAGTTTTCGCAGCAACGACGATCTGTCGCGCCGCGGCCTGCACGTGCAGCTTGTCTCGCGCATCGCTCGCGATATCGGGCGTGCTCTGGGGCTCAACTGCGATCTGATCGAGGCGATTGGCTTAGGCCACGACTTGGGCCACACGCCCTTTGGCCATGCCGGCGAGCGTTTCCTCAACGATATCTATCACGAGCGCACGGGTCGCTATTTTTTCCATAACGTACAATCCGTTCGCGTGCTCGACGCGCTGTACGGCCGCAACGTGTCGCTCCAGACGCTCGATGGCGTACTGTGCCACAACGGCGAGTACGAACAGCGTGTTTTTGAGCTTTCGGACATGGGTTCCTTTGACCAGTTCGACCGAACCGTCGAGGAATGCATTGCCACGGGTTATAGCGCAATTGAGCACCTGCGCCCCATGACGCTCGAGGGCTGCGTGGTTCGCATCTCGGATATCCTTGCCTACGTTGGGCGCGATCGCCAAGACGCCATTGCGGCGGGCCTGCTGTCACCCGACGCCTTTGACGATGACCTGGGCGGTGCATACAACAGCTGGATCCTTACGCATGCCTCTATCGATATCGTCGAGCACAGCTATGGCAAGCCGCGCATCGAGATGAGCGAGGACCTGTTTGAGGAGATCCGCCGGGCCAAGCGCGAGAACTACGAGAAGATCTATAGCAAGGGCGGCATAGAAGGCGACTCCGAAGCGGAGCTGCGCGAGGCCTTCGAAAAGCTCTATGACCGTTGCCTGCGGGACATAAACGAAGGCGACGAGTCCTCGTATATCTTTAAGCACCACATTTCTCGCATTGAGCAGCAGCTTTCCTACTACGATCGCACCTATGCATGGCAGGACGATAAGGACCAGACGGTCGTGGATTACATTGCGAGCATGACGGACGGTTATTTCTGCGAGCTCACGAGCAAGCTGTTCCCGGGATTGATGTTTCCGCACCGTACCTATATTAACGAACGGTAGTTCGTATATATTCGGTATACTGTTCATGGAAAACGTTTTTGATTGATGCACGGGATGGCTATGGACGACCTTTTTTCTGCTTCGACGCGTGAGCGTTCCTTTCAGAATGCGCCGCTTGCGGTGCGCATGCGGCCCAATTCGCTCGACGAGTACGTGGGCCAGCAAAAGGCCGTCGGTAAGGGCTCGTGGTTGCGTGCCGCGATTGAGCATGACGTGCTGTCGAGTGTGATTCTGTATGGGCCAGCCGGTACGGGCAAGACGACGCTGGCCCACATTATCGCCAACCATACCAAGAGCGAGTTTGTCGAGGTCAGCGCCGTGACGGGCACTGTGAAGGACCTGCGCCGCGTGATTGACGAGGCCAAGACGCGCCTGAATACGTACGACCGTCGCACCATTCTTTTCATCGACGAGATTCACCGCTTCTCCAAGTCGCAGCAGGATGCCCTGCTGCATGCGGTTGAGAACCGTACCGTCATTATGATTGGCGCCACGACGGAGAATCCGTACTTCGAGGTCAACTCGGCGTTGCTCTCGCGCGGTCGCGTGGTGGAACTTGAACATTTAAAGGACGAGGATATCGCCACGCTTATCGAGCGTGCGCTCGAGGCGCCGCAGGGTTTGAACGGCAAGTTCTCGGCCGATGAGGATACGGTTAAGACCATCTGCACGCTGGCTGCGGGTGACGCCCGCTCGGCACTCACGACGCTCGAGCTTGCGAGCGAGATTGCCGTCACGCGTCCCGATACCGAGGGAACGCCGGCGCCGGCGGCGGGGCAGCGTTATCCCATTACCGTGGATGACGTAAAGATTGCCAATCCGCGCCGTGGTTTTTCGTATGACAAAAACGGCGACATGCACTACGACATCATCAGCGCGTTTATTAAGTCTATGCGCGGCAGCGACCCCGATGCCACGATCTATTGGCTCGCGCGCATGATCGATGCGGGGGAGGATCCTAAGTTTATCGCTCGCCGTATTATGATTCAGGCTTCTGAGGATGTTGGCAACGCCGACCCGCAGGCGCTATTGGTGGCGCATGCCGCGTTTAAGTCTGCCGAGGTCATTGGTTATCCCGAGTGCCGCATTAACCTGGCTCAGGCTGCACTCTATGTGTGCTTGGCGCCAAAATCCAACGCGTGTGAGGCCTCGATTGATGCGGCGTTGGCCGATATTCATTCAAGTGGGCTGCGCGAGGTGCCGAGCTATCTACGCGATCGTCATCGCCCGGGCAGCGACGAATACGGTGTGTATAAGTATCCGCATGATTATCCCGAAGGCTGGGTCGATCAACGCTATTTGCCCGAGGGGCTGGAGCGCGGCGCGTTTTGGCGGCCTGCCGGCCGCGGCTGGGAAGAGTGGCGTGTAGAGCAAAGCGAGCGCGACCGTAGCGGGAATGCACCGAAGTAACTGCTGGTAATTTTGTCTCACGTTGCTGCTCTTGGCATGTTCAGTCCCCTTTGGGGTACCATGAACAGCGTCTGTATTTCGATTCCTTCGGGAGGCTTGTATGAGTCCCATCCAAATCGCCCTGCTGCTGCTCGCCGTTGCCGGCGTGTGGGCTGTCATCGAGCTCGCGCTCACGCTGCGAAAGACCCGCACTGTCGTTGATTCGCTCGACAAGACGGTGAGCGACCTTAACAACACCATCGCCGAGGCTCAGCCCGTGGTAGCAAAGCTCGATGGCGCCGTCGATGAGCTCACCCCCGCGCTGGCGCAGGTTGAGCCGCTCCTCAAGTCGAGCAAGACCGCCGTCGACGCTCTTACCTCCAATCTCGTAGAGGTCGAAGCCGTGGTTCGCGACATTTCCGAGGTTACGGGCAGCATGGCCGAGGCCAGCAATGCCGTGTCGAGTGTGACCGACTCTGCGGCCGGTGCCGTTCAGAAACTCTTTAACAAGGTGAAGGCTCCCGCGGTCGAGGCCGAGCGCAATCTTTCCGCTGCCGCCGAAGCCGAGCAGCCGACCGAGCGTGTCCTGATTGGCGAAGCCGGGGACGATGCCGCTGCTGGTGACGATGATGCACAGAAGCCTGCTGCTAAAGCAGCCCGGTATTACACCTACACGCCCGCCGAGACCTCCGAGGAGTCCTGCGATGAGTAGTGAAGCGACTTGCTCTATCACGCTGACTGTTGCCGGGGATCCGCGTCTGGCACGCTTGGTGCGCATGACGGCGGCTAATGTCGGCGCGCTCTGTTCCATGTCCGTCGATCGCATCGAGGACATTCGTATGGCTGCCGAGGAGGCCTTCATCTTTGGCTGCACGGCCGTTGATTCTGACGTTATCTCGATCAAATTCGATGTCGACGAGTCTCACGTGGGCATGACCTTCACCTTTGGCGACCAGGCGACTGTCGATGAGGATGACCAGGCCGCCGTATATGCCGAGCTCATTCTGGCAAGCGTGTGCGATTCCTACGAAAAGACTGCGGCGCCTCTGACGCTTTCCCTCGATCTCAAGGCGGATATCTAATATGACCGAACGTTCCCGGAGCGGTAAGACCGCTTGGGACAAGGAGAAAACCCGCGAGCTGTTTCGTCGCTACAAAGAGACCGGTGATCCGGACGCCCGCGAGCAGCTCGTCATGTCCCATATGAACCTGGTAAGGTTTCTTGCCAACAAATTTAAGAATCGCGGCGAGCCGCTCGACGACCTCATGCAGGTCGGCTATCTGGGTTTGCTCAAGGCTATCGACCGCTTTGATCCCGAGCGCGGACTTGAGTTCACCACGTTTGCTACGCCCACCATCCTGGGTGAGATCAAGCGTCACTTCCGCGACAAGGGTTGGAGTGTGCGCGTTCCGCGTCGCCTACAGGAGCTCTCTGCCAAGGTTAACCAGGCCACTGACAAGCTCACTAACGAGCTGCAGCGCTCGCCTAAGGTTGAGGAAATCGCTGAGTACCTAGACGTGACCGTTGACGAGGTGCTGGAGGCCATGGAATCGTCCTCGGCCTATACTTCGGTGCCCATCGAGGCCCCCGGTGCGTCCGATTCTGACGACGCGCCTTCAATTCTCGACCGTTACGCCGACGACGACAACGAGCTCGACTTTACCGATGACCGCCTGGTGATTGAGGAGGCCATCCGCGATTTCTCGCCGCGCGAGCGCGAGGTTATCGAGCTGCGCTTCGTAAAGGGCATGACCCAGATCGAGATCGCCAAGAAGCTGGGCATCTCGCAGGTGCAGGTCTCGCGCCTGCTGCGCCGTACCCTTAAGAAGGTTCAGGATAAGATCGACCCCGACGGAGTGATGGTTCGTTCATGAGTGAACACCCCCAACAAACCGATCGCGCGCTGCGCGATACCCGTATTCTGACGCTTCGCATTTGGGCCGTCGTCGGCTGCATTGTCATCGCCGCCGTCATCTTTAACCTTATGGGTATCTTGGCGCCGGTTATCGAGTTTCTAGCTGTCGGTTCCATCATCGCTTTTGTGATGTCGCCGATCACTAACTGGCTCGAGCATCACGGCGTCAACCGTGGCATTGGTTCGCTTATCGCGCTGATCGTGGTCGTTGCTGTGCTCGTCGGTGTCGTTTGCATCTTGTCGCCGATTCTCTTTGGCCAGATCATGGAAGTCTTGAGCCGCCTGCCTGAGCAGCTTCGTGTTGCGGGCGGTGATCTCAACGAGATGGTCTCGCATGCCAAGACGCTCAACAACACGCCGCTCAAAGAGTATCTGGACGATAATCTTTCTTCGCTGGTTACCGTGGCGTCCAAGTATGTATCTCAGATTGCCGCTGAGCTTGGTCGCGGTGTATTCCCGTTCATTACCAATACGGCCTCGCAGCTGTTCGTCATCTTCCTCGGTCTGGTGCTTGCCTATTGGCTGGCCTGCGACTATCCCCGTATGCACCACGAGGTCTGCACCATCATTGGTCAGGAAAAGGAGACCTCGTACCGCTTTATGGTTGCTATCCTTTCACGCTCGGTCGGCGGCTATATGCGCGGCATGGTCGTGACGTCCATCTGCGGTGGCATCCTGGCCTTTATCGGCTTTACGCTCATTGGCCATCCCTACGCGGCACTCATGGCCATCTTTACGGGCATCATGCACTTGGTCCCGGTTGTTGGCCCCTGGGTGAGCGCGGCGATCGCCACGGTGCTCGGCTTTATGTTCAGCCCGATGCTGGCGTTATGGACCTTGATCGTGACCATGGTGGCACAAAATGTCACCGACAACGTCATTTCGCCTAAGGTCATGCAGAGCTCGGTGCAGGTGCATCCCATCATGAGCCTGACGGCCCTGGTTATTGGTTCGGCACTCATGGGTCCCATCGGCATGGTCATCGCCATCCCGCTGTGCGCGGCCCTCAAGGGCATTTTCGTCTACTACTTTGAGAACGAGACCGGCCGTCAGCTCGTGGCATACGACGGCGCCGTGTTTAAGGGCACGCCGTATCGCGATGCCGAGGGTAACCCGGTTGCCGCCTACGATGCGCTTGGAGACGATACGTTCATCTATGAGTCCGAGCTCATCGGTAACGAGACTGCGCCCGAGGCGCAGGCAATGCCCAAACCCGAGCTCGATAACCCATGGATCAAGCTCTCGGGCCTTCAGCCCGATGCTACGGGCTTTTTCAAGAATCCCTTCGCCAAGGACGATGACTCCAACTCGGATGACGACACCAATACCGGCATCGACGGTTCCATGGACGATGATGAGCAGTAAGTCATTTCAAGTTCAAGTTCATAGGCAATAACGTGCAAATTCGCTGGAGGGTCGCTGTTTGGCGACCCTCTTTTTTGCACAGGCGCGGTGGGATGGTAATATCGTTACGTTTGAACTGTTTCGATGTGAAACCGAGGAGATTCCCTCTATGAGTGCTGACTACCCGTCAATGACTACGGCTGAGATTCGCTCTAAGTTCCTCAACTTCTTTGAGGAGCGCGGTCTTAAGCTCTATCCTTCTTCGTCCCTCGTCCCCGACGATCCTTCGCTGCTGCTTGCCAACGCCGGCATGAACCAGTTTAAGGAGTATTACCAGGGCAAGAAGACCATGAAGGAGATCGGCGCTATCTCCTGCCAGAAGTGCGTCCGCACCAACGACATCGACTGCATCGGCGAGGATGGCCGTCACCTGTCCTTCTTTGAGATGCTCGGCGACTTCTCCTTTGGCGGCGTCTCCAAACAGCAGGCCTGCGCTTGGGCCTTTGAGCTCATCACCAAGGAGTTCAAGCTGCCGCTCGACCGCCTGTACTTCACCGTCTTTACCGAGGACGACGAGACCCACGACGTGTGGCGCTCTCTGGGCGTTGCCGAGGATCACATCTCGCGTCTGGGCGAGGACGACAACTTCTGGGCCGCTGGCCCCACCGGCCCCTGCGGTCCGTGCTCCGAGATCTACTTTGACATGGGCGAGGAGGTCGGCTGCGGCAGCCCCGACTGCAAGCCCGGCTGCGACTGCGACCGCTTCCTGGAGTTCTGGAACCTCGTCTTTACCCAGTACGACCGTCAGGAGGACGGCTCCATGCCGGAGCTGCCGCACCGCAACCTCGATACGGGCATGGGCCTGGAGCGCATGGCCGCTATCATGCAGCACAAGACCGCCAACTACGACGGCGATCTGATGCAGCACCTCATCAAGCTTGGCGAGGAGATCAGCGGCAAGACCTATGACGCCGACGATTACTCCGGTGCCAGCCGCTCGCTGCGTATCATCGCCGATCACTCCCGTGCCGTCGACTTCATGATCTCGGACGGCATCCTGCCCGGTAACGAGGGCCGCGAGTACGTCCTTCGCCGCCTGCTCCGCCGCGCCGTGTTCCACGGTCGCCTGCTGGGCATCGAGGGCGCCTTCCTGACCAAGTTCATCGACGAGGTCAACGCTCAGATGGGTGAGGCTTATCCCGAGCTGCTCAAGAACGTCGCGCTCGTCAAGGGTATCGTCGCCTCCGAGGAGGAGCGCTTCTCCACGACGCTCGACAACGGCCGCGTTTACCTGGACGAGGCCCTGGCCGCGCTCGCCGACGGCACTGTCCTTCCGGGCGATGTTGCCTTTAAGCTGCATGACACCTTTGGTTTCCCCATCGACCTGACCGTCGAGATCGCCGGGACCGCTGGCCACGACGTCGACATGGACGGCTTTACCGCCTGCATGGAGGACCAGAAGGCCCGCGCCCGCGCCAACGCCAAGGGCGACGCCTGGGGCAGCTTCAACGACGTGTGGGTCGAGCTTTCCGACAAAGTTGCCGCGACTGAGTTCGACGGCTATGACAACGATGTGATCGAGGGTGCCAAGGTTGTCGCCATCGTGCGCAACGGCGAGTCCGTCGAGTCCGCTGCCGCCGGCGAGGACGTCGAGGTCGTGCTCGACCGCACCCCGTTCTATGCCGAGATGGGTGGCCAGCAGGGCGACGCCGGTAAGCTATCCGCCGAGGGCGTTGCGCTGACGGTTTCCGATACCAAGAACCACAACGGCCTGTATGCTCACGTCGCCCACGTTGCCGAGGGCACGCTGACCGTCGGTGCCACCGTGACCGCCTCGCTCGACGCCGAGCGCCGTGGCTTCCTGCGCCGCAACCACACCGCCACGCACCTGCTCGACGCCGCCCTTAAGCAGGTCCTGGGCGAGCATGTCTCCCAGGCCGGCTCGCTGGTGACGCCCGAGCACCTGCGCTTTGACTTCACGCACTTTGAGGCCCTGTCCTCCGAGCAGCTCAAGGCTGTCGAGGACCTGGTCAACCAGCAGATCTTCGCTTCCAAGCCGGTCGTGACCCGCGTCATGGGCATCGACGAGGCCAAGGCCGCCGGTGCTGTCGCCCTCTTTGGCGAGAAGTACGGCGACGTTGTCCGCGTCGTCTCTGTGGGCGCCGAGGACCAGCCGTTCTCTCGCGAGCTCTGCGGTGGCACGCATGCCGCCAACACTGCCGAGATCGGCCTGTTCAAGATCATCTCCGAGTCCTCCACGGGCTCCAACGTCCGCCGTATCGAGGCCGTGACCTCCAAGGGCGCTCTCGATTACATGGCCGACCGCCTGGCACTCGTTGACGCCGCTGCCGCTGCGCTCAAGTGCCGCGTCGACGAGGTTCCCGCCCGCGTGGAGAACCTGCAGGCCGAGCTGCGCGAGACCGCCGGCAAGCTCAAGAAGGCTCTGACCGGAGGCTCCTCCGACGCTATCTCCAATGCTATCGAGGGAGCCGTCGAGCTTGATGGCTACAAGCTTGTTGTCGCCGAGCTCCAGGGCCTTGAGGCTGCTGACCTGCGCAACGTCTGGGATACTGTGCACCAGAAGGTTTCCGGCCCCGTTGCCTGCGTCGTTGCCAGCGTGACCGAGAAGGGCACCCCGGCCCTGCTTGCCGCCGGCTCCGATGACGCCGTGAAGGCCGGTTTCCATGCCGGCAATGTGATCAAGCAGATTGCGGGCCTGGTCGACGGTCGCGGTGGCGGTCGTTCCAACATGGCCCAGGCCGGTGGCAAGAACGCCGCCGGTATCGCCGATGCCCTCGCGGCCGCCAAGACCGCGCTCGGCGCCTAAGTAGTCGCTGTGGTCGCGCTCGCGCTGGACATAGGGGAGACCAGGATCGGCATTGCCGTCTCGAGCCGTGATGGCAAGATGGCGATGCCTGTCAAGGTACTTCCGGCTGCCGAGGTCACTGGTATGGCCAAGACGTTCCGTTACCTGGTCGAGGACTATGAGCCCGACATCCTGGTAAGCGGACGTCCCTTGACCATGGCCGGTGAGCCTGGCCCCCAGGCCGAGCGCGTTGCCGCCGTGGCGCAAAAGATTGCCGACGAGCTCGATCTTCCGCTCGAGTTTGAGGACGAGCGTCTGTCCTCGCAAGAGGCAAAGCGTATCTTGCGCGAGCAGGGCCTCAACGAAAAGCAGATGAGGGGCAAGATTGACATGATTGCCGCCAGCCTGTTTTTGCAGACATGGCTCGATCGCAAAAACGAGGAGGTTTCGCATGCCTAGCGCTTCCGATCCGCGCCAGCCGAATCGTACACGTCAGCCCGAGTCGCGCCCTGCCCAGCCTGGCCAGCGTCCGGCACAGCCGACGCAGCGCGCAGCTCAGCCTGGCGCGCGCCCGGTGCAGTCCTTCGCTCGTTCGGCCCAACCTGCTCAACGGACGGGTCAGCAGCCTTCTGCTCGTTCGATTCAGCATCCGGCTTCTCGCGCGGCTCAGCAGCCCACTGCTCGTACTGCCCAGCCTGCAGGCGGTACTCGCTTTAAGCAGCAGGCACCTGTCCGGCGAACGCAGGCTACCCAATCGCATTCGCATCATGCTCGCGGTTTGCATGGCGTTGCTCCGGCGACCCGCTCGAGCTACGACACGCGTGCTCGACGCGGCGCTCAAAAGAAGAGTTCTCCGGTCCCCATGATCATCGGCGTTGTGGTGGCGGTGCTCGCGCTTGCTGCGATCGCTTTCTTTGTCGTGCCGGCCGTCAAGGGCTTCTTTGCCGGTGAGGATACGAAGGTTATGGCTGGTCAGCAGGTTACGGTGACCATTCCCGACGGTGCTTCGGGCGACACCATCGCCTCGATCCTCTCCGAGAACCATATCGTCGAAAATCCCAAGGATTACTATGCGGCGGTCAAAAAGCTCAATGCCGATATGTCGCTCAAGCCGGGTAAGTATTCGTTTACCACGCTCATGGATGCGACCAAGGTTGTTCAGCAGCTCATGGAAGGCCCCAATGCGGGCTCCAATGCGCTTACTATTCCCGAGGGTCTAACGGTCGATCAAGTCGCCGACCGTGTGGCCCAGGCCTACGACAGCATCTCTAAGGAAGACTTCCTCAACCAGGCCAAGGCCTCCAACTACGTGGACGACTATAGCTTCCTTAAGGGCGCCGCCAACGATTCGCTCGAGGGTTTTCTGTTCCCCAAGACCTATTCGCTGGGCAAGGACCCGAGCGCCGATGACGTTATCCGTGCCATGCTCGATCAGTTCAACACCGAGTACAAGTCTCTCGATTTTGCCGGTTGCGAGGCCAAGATCAAAGAGCGTTACGGCGTGGAGATGTCCGATTACGACATCATCAATCTCGCTTCCATCGTTGAGCGCGAGGGTCTCAACGCCGAGCAGCGCGCACATGTCGCCTCGGTCTTCTACAACCGCCTTGCCGGCAAGCTCGACGGTCTGCGTTATCTCAACAGCGATGCGACCATGATGTATGTCACCGGTGGCGAGGTTTCCGCCGACGACCTGCAGAGCGATAGCCCGTACAACACCTATAAGCACGAGGGTCTGCCACCCACGCCCATCTGCTCCCCGTCGCTCGAGGCACTCAAGGCCACGCTTGAGCCGACCGACTCCGATGACCTGTATTTCTACATTACGCAGGACGAGGAGTACTTCTCGCAAACCTACGAAGAGCACCAACAGTCTTGGAATTAAACATGAGGATTTTCAGCCCCAAACGATATGTTGCATCCGTCGACCGCATCGACCTTGATACCCTGTGGGCCGACGGCAAACGCGCCATTCTGCTCGATCGCGATAACACCCTGGTGCCGCGCGACACCGAGCAGGTTCCCGCCGCGGTTTCCGCTTGGCTCGACGCCGCCCGCGCCAAAGGCTTTAAGCTGTGCATGGTGTCTAACAACTGGCATCGCGACCAGGTCATGAGCTTGGCACGCGAGCTGGGACTCGAGGCCATTAGCCACGCCATGAAGCCGGCTCCGTTTGCCCTCAAGGCGGGTCTTAAGCGCCTCGGCGCCACGGCCGACGAGGCGGTGCTGATCGGTGATCAGCTCTACACGGACGTGTGGAGCGGCAATTTCGCCGGCGTCGATACCATCCTGGTAAAGCCGCAGGCCACTCAGGACCTGTGGTATACGCAGATCTTCCGTATCTTTGAGCGCCGGGCCCTGCGCGACCTTCCCTGCGAGGAATAGGTCTCGCTATGTCCCAGCACACCAAACACGGCTGCGACCATATCTTCTTTATCGGCTTTTTGGGCGCGGGCAAATCGACGCTTGCGCGCAACGTGGGCACTATGTTCAAACGTCGCTTTATCGATACCGACCGCCTTGTCGTGCGTCGTTGCGGTAAATCGGTGACCGAGATTTTTGATACCGAGGGCGAGGAGCGTTTTCGCGAGCTCGAGACCTCGGCGCTCCGTTCGCTCCAAAGCGAGCGCAGCCTGCTGGTTTCCTGCGGCGGAGGTATCGTCGAGACTCCGGTTAATATTGAGCTTATGCACCAGATGGGTATCTGTGTGTACCTCGAAGGTGACTTTGAGGATTCGATTCGCCAGATTCGTCGGTCCGACACGCGTCCCGATTTCCGTTCGCCCGAGCATGCCGCGCGCCTGTTTGAGCATCGCCGTCCGCTATATCGCCAGGCCGCCGATATTACTCTTGATATTCGCAACAAGTCCTTCGAGGACGTTTCCTACCTTTGTGCCGAGATGCTTTTGGAGCGTGGGCTGCTATGATTCGCCGTCAACTGATCAATTTCCAAAACCGCAGTGTCGATGTCCGCGTCGGATTAGGCGCGTTCGAGGAGCTGTCGCGCATGTTTGCCTCGGCTGTGGGCAAGCCTAAGCGCGCGTTGGTGGTTTGGAACGACGCCACGTCAGGGCGTTTTGGCGAGGTCGTCGAGCATGCGCTGGTTGATGCCGGTTTTGTCGTGTCGCAGCTCCCACTCGAGGTTTCGCCTGCTGGTGCCACGCTGGCCGATGCCGATGCCATCTTTGGCGCCCTATCTGCCAACGGCATTACCTGCGACGATCTGGTTGTCGCCGTTGGTGATGCCGCAACCTGCTCGGTTGTTAGCTGGTGTGCTAATCAGTGGTGCGGTCGCACCGAGTGCGCCTTGCTGCCGACAACGTTCGACGCCATGCTCACGGTCGCGACGACCATGAAGCCGCTCGTCGCCTCGTCGTCGAATGCGCTTCCCGCTATCGCGTTCCGTCCCGAATCGGGCTTGGTCGTGTGTGACCTCGACCTCGTTCGCGAGGCAGACCCCGAGGATCTCAAGCTCGGCTATGTGGTGATTGTTGGCACCATGCTTTCGAGCAGCAAGTCCCGCTGGAATCAGTTTACCGAGACTGTTCCCGAGATTCTTTCCGGCGAGGAGGTCGCGCTCGTCAATGCTGTGCAGTGGTCCCAGACCGCGCGCAAAGACGTGCTCATGGCCACGAATCCCAGTGCTCGCCATGCACTCGATTTTGGTAAGACAGGGGAGCGCACCCTTCGCGCCTGCCTGGGCGAGCCCGCGGCTAACGTTCCCGCATACCAGCTCCTTTCCGAGGGTATGCGCTTTGAGGCGCGCCTAGCACATGATGCCTGCGACTTCGATATCGACAATGTGTTTGATCTCGACGATTGCCTGGAGGACTTTGGCATCGAAGAGCTTGCGTTCGACTTGGAGCCCACCGCGTTTATCGAGGAGTTCCGCAAGCAGCAGTTTGCTCGCTCAAACCGCAGCATGCTGCCGCTGCCCGCGGCGCTCGGCGCCATTCGCCTGACAAATGTCGAGGACGAGATTCTCGAACGTCATGCGCAGGCGTATCTGGCTTCTCGCAAGGAACTTTTTTAACTTTATTGACATCCATCGTGTTTCGTATCATTTTGAGGGACGGGTTTTCAATCGGTTGTGAATCGCTTGTGGTTCGGCTATTCGTTTGAAGCCCGTCCTGCTCTTTTTGAGGACAATAAGAAAGGAATCTGAATGTCTGAGTTTGCTGCCGGTCCCGCCGGTCGTATCGAGCGTGTCCGTGCCCTGATGGTCGAGCGCGGCTACGATGCTATCGTCGTGCGCGATGAGGCCAACCTCCGTTGGCTCACGGGTGTGAAGGGCGTCTTCGATTACACCTTCGAGTTTCCGCACGCCGCATTTATTACGGCCGATCAGTGCCTGTTCCATACCGACTCGCGCTATCTCAACAGCTTTGAGGAGAACACGCCCGCCGGCAGCCCCTGGGTCTACGACATGGACGAGGGCACCATCCCCGGTTGGGTTGCCGACAAGATCGCGGCCAACAAGTGTCGTGTCTGCGCCGTCGAGGATGACATGCAGATTAACTTTTATCAGGGTATTCAGCGTGGTCTTGAGGATCGCTCCGTCGCCTGCATGCTGCCGCTGATGCATGACGACATTCGTAAGATGCGCGCCATCAAGGATGCCGAGGAGATCGAGCTTATGCGACACGCGCAGTCGATCACCGATGCCGCCTTCCAGCACATGCTCGGCTTTATTAAGCCCGGTATGACCGAGAAGCAGGTCCGCAACGAGCTCGAGAACTTTATGTTCGCCAACGGTGCCGACAGCTTGGCCTTTGGCTCCATCGTCGCGAGCGGGCCCAACACCGCCAACCCGCATGCCGTCCCGAGCGACCGTGTCATCGAGAAGGGCGATTTCGTCCTCATGGATTATGGCGCGGGCTACTGCGACTATCGCTCCGATATGACGCGTACTGTCGTGATGGGCGAGCCCACGCAGGAACAGCTCGACCTGTACGAGCTCGTGCGCCGCACCCACGAGGAGTGCGTCGCCGCTATCCATCCGGGCGTCGAGGGTAACGATATCTTCAAGCTTTCCAAGAAGATCATCGGCGATGCCGGTTATGGTGATTACTACAACCATGGCCTGGGCCATGGTGTCGGTATCGACATCCACGAGCTGCCCAACTTCAACCGCAGCAAGAACATCATCGAGGTCGGCTCGGTTGTCACCATGGAGCCCGGCGTCTACCTGCCCGGCGTGGGCGGCGTGCGCTTGGAGGATTACGGTGTTGTCACCGAGAACGGCTATGAGCCCTTCACCAAGACCCCGCACGACTTGCACGTCATCGACTGCTAAGCCATTCAGTTTGATTTTGGAAGCGGGGCGTTCGAAATGATTCGGGCGCCCCGCGTTCTCTTTTTATGCGCTCGCCGCAGGCGCCGCCTGCAAGTGTATAATTTCGCTCGTATGTAATTTGGACGCTTGTGCGTTCTACCCATAACAAGAAAGGTCGCTATGCCTACCATTTCTACCGCCGACTTCAAGAACGGCCTCGGTCTCCGCATTAAGGACAAGGTCTACACCATCGTCGAGTTCCAGCACGTCAAGCCGGGCAAGGGCGGTGCTTTTGTGCGCTACAAGACCCGCGATATCAAGAGCGGTCGTGTCGTCGAGAACACCTGCAACGCCGGTACCAAGTTCGAGAGCGTCATGCTCACCACCCGTGAGTTCCAGTACCTCTACAACGACGGCGCCGACTACATCTTCATGGACAACGAGTCCTACGAGCAGGTTCCCGTTCCCGAGGACATGGTGGGCGAGAACTCCAAGTGGCTGCGCGAGAACGACACCTGCCAGTTGCTCTTCGCCGACGACGAGCTCATGGGCGTGACCCCGCCGATGTTCATCGAGACCACCATCGTCCAGACTGACCCGGGCTTTAAGGGCGACACCGTTCAGGGTTCCACCAAGCCGGCCACCATCGACACCGGTGCTGTCATCCAGGTCCCGATGTACCTCAACGAGGGCGAGGTCATTAAGGTTGACACCCGCGACGGCAAGTTCGTCTCCCGCGTCTAGCAACCAACTCTTCTAGGAGGACTCATGCCCCAGGAAATCAAGATTGACGGCATCGGTATTTCGCCCGATGTTCTGACCGCCATCGTCTCGCGCGCCGTCACGGATGTCGAGGGCATCGCCTCCGTGGGCGTCAAGGACCTTGCCACCAACCTTGTCTCCATGATGCTTTCGTCCAAGTCCCCGGCTTCCGATCCGGCGGTAGAGGCCGAGGTCATCGGCGACAAGCTCGCACTCACCGTGCGCGTCGTGGTGTTCTTTGGCTATCCGTTCAAGAAACTCGCCGAGGCCGTTCGCTCCGCCGTGGTCGCAGCTATCGATGCCCAGGTAGGCGTCGAGGTCGAGCGCGTTGACGTTTGCATCGACGGCCTCGTTTTCCCCAAGGAGTAACCTTTGAGCCTTAAGGTTTATCGCGGGCGTACGCTTGCCCGCAGTCAGGCGCTGCAGCTGCTGTTCCAGGCCGAGGCCACGGACAGCCCGCTCGAGCGCGTCCTCGAGGGCGATTTCCTGATCTCGAAGGGTCCCCTCGACCCCTACGCTCTGGAGCTGTGCCGCGGTGCCTACGAGTATATCGACCGCATCGACTGCGCCCTGCGCTCCATCGCCAAGAACTGGGATCTTATGCGCATGCCCGGCGCCGATCGCAATCTGCTGCGTATCGCCGTCTATGAGATGCGCTTCCTCACCGACGAGGAGGTCTCGGACGCCATCGTGATCAACGAGGCTGTAGAGCTTGCCAAGGCCTATGGCACCGACCAGTCCGCGTCGTTTGTCAACGGCGTGCTGGGCAAGATCGCGCGTAGCGAGGAGCTGCCGGGCGAGGACCTGTATCAGGAGCTGCTGGCCGAGGACCGCGCCCGCGAGGAGGCCCAGGCCGCCGAGGCTGCTGCCAAGGTTGCAGCCGCTCAGGCTGCGGCCGGCGTTCTCGACGAGGGTGCCGAGGTCGCCGAGGTCGAGACCGGTACCGTCGAGGAGTAGCCATGCCAGAGGGTTCCGTTCGCAACTTCGACGAGATCTCGGACCGCTTGGACCAGATCATCGCTACCGTTCGCTCCAAGGATACGTCCTTGGAGCGTTCGCTCGATTTGTTTGACGAGGCGATCGAACTTGGCTCCCGTGCGGTCGATATGGTCGACAAGTTTGAGTTGACGCCTCGTGAGGCCGATAAGCTCGAGCAGGAATACGATGAGGATGCGGCAATCGAATCCCAGGATAGCCAGGCCGCGTCTCCGGATACGAATGGTTGATGGCATTCATGAAACGCGTGCGTCTCGATGACGAACTGATTTCACAGGGCATCTGCGCCGACCGCGCGGATGCCCTTCGCACTCTTATGGCCGGCTTGGTCTCGAGTGGCGGCGAGCGTTTGACCTCGCCGGGCCTTAAGGTGACGCCCGGTCTGCCCCTGCACGTGAAGGGCCGTATTCCCTACGTGGGGCGCGGCGGGCTCAAGCTCGAGGGCGCGCTCGATGCGTTTGGGATCGATCCCATGGGCCTTGCTTGCCTCGATGTGGGCTGCTCCACGGGCGGCTTTACCGATTGCCTGCTCAAGCGTGGCGCCGCAACGGTCGTTTCGGTCGATGTGGGTCGCGCTCAGTTTGATTGGTCGCTGCGCCAAGACGAGCGCGTGAGGCTCCATGAGCGTACCAACGTGACACAACTGCCCGAGCTTGGCTACTGCGGCGCTATCGACTTGGCTGTCTGCGATGTGTCGTTTACGAGTATCGCGAATATCATCGACGCCGTGTTGGCGTGCCTGAAGCCTTCGGGTTCGTTCTGCACGCTCGTAAAGCCGCAGTTTGAGGCGCCGGCTGCGCTGGTGGGCGAGGGCGGTATCGTGACCGACCCCTCCGTCCGCCGCGATACGCTTGTGGCGGCGATTGAACTCTTTGCCGCCAAGGGCCTGTTCCCGTTCGACGTGTGCGTGTCGCCCATCCATGGCGCCAAGGGCAACGTCGAGTTTTTCCTGTACGGCACGAGGTTTGCCTCTGGCGAGTGCGCCGACGATGAGCTGCAATCACAGGTAACGGCTTTGAGCGAGAAAGCTGCAACGCTATGAAGGTCTTTCTGGTTCCCAATTACTACAAGCAAGAGGCGGTCGAGAGCGGCCTAATGCTCGAGCTTTGGCTTTCGCGCCAGGGCTACGAGGTCGCATGGGCTGCCGATCAGCGTTCCAAGATCCAGCGTGCGCCCGATGTTGACGATGCCGACCTGGTCATTACGCTCGGCGGCGACGGCACGCTGTTGCGCGCCGCCCGCATTCTCAACTACCGCGAGATCCCCATTCTGGGCCTTTCCTATGGTCATTTGGGTTTTTTGACGGCTGCGAGCCCCGAGGATCGCGATATTTTGCAGGTCGTGAGCGATGCCCTTTCCGGTGAGCTCCATGTGAGTCGCCGCGCCACCCTCGCCGCGGATATCGTTTCGGTGCGCGAAGATGGCACGAAGGATGTCGTGCGCACGTTTGCCCTTAACGATATGGCGCTTACGCGCGGGCCCCTGTCCGATATGGTTGAGTTCGACATCACGGTGTCTGGCCATCATATCGACCGCCTGCGCGGTGACGGCGTCGTCGTTTCGACAGCGACCGGTTCCACCGGCTACGCGCTTTCCGCCGGCGGCCCCATCGTCAGTCCCGATTACACGGGCATGGTTTGCGTGCCCATCGCCCCACATACCATTCAGGCTCGCGCCTTTTTGACCTCGCCAAGCGATGTCGTCGAGATCTTTATGTCCGATGATCGCCCGAGCGTGCCTGCGATCGCCATCGATGGACAGTTTATTACCTGCGATGGCACGGTCGAGAGCGTGGCCGTGCGTCGCGGTCCCGGCGATGTTCTGCTGCTGGATTACGGCCCCGAGAGCTTCTATAACTCGGTGAGTCGCGTGTTCTACGGAGTTCGTCATGATCGATGAGCTGCAGGTTTCCAACATTGCCCTCATTCGCGAGGCGACGTTGGTTCCGAGCGCGGGCTTAACGGTTCTGACCGGAGAAACCGGCGCCGGCAAGACCGCTTTGCTCTCGGCGCTTAAGCTCATTTTGGGCGAGCGCGCGGATTCGTCGACGGTGCGCGAGGGCGAGACGCTTGCCAACGTCGAGGCGCGCCTGTTTGACGGTCCGCACGACACGGAGGGCTTCACCGTGCAGCGCAGCCTTTCTGCCGAGGGTCGCAGCCGCGTAAAAATTGACGGCCGCATCGCCAGCGTGCGCGAGCTTTCGGAGCGCGTCGGCGTGATGATGGATCTTTGCGGCCAACACGAGCACCAGCGCCTGCTCGACCCTGCGCATCATGTTGCCATGGTCGATGCATGGGCGGGGCGCCCGGCGCTCGAGGCGCTCGATCGCTATCGTGCTTGCCTTAAGGCATCTCGCGCGGCTGCCAAAGAGGTCCGTCGCGTCGAAGAGGCCTCACGCGCGCAGGGGAGTCGTGTCGAGGAAGCGCGCTTCGCTCTGGAGCGCATCGCCGAGGTCGACCCCAAGCCGGGTGAGTATGAGGAGCTCGAGGAGCTGCTGCCGCGCTCCGAGCATGCCGAGGTGCTGGTGGCAACGGCCAACGATGCCCATACATCGCTTGCTGCCGAAGGGGGAGCACTCGATGCCGTGAACAGTGCCGTCGCGGAGCTTTCGCGCATGGCTACTGTCGATCGCAAGCTGGGTGATATCGCCGATGCGCTTTCTGATGCCTGCATCTCGCTCGAGGATTGTGCCAACGAGCTGCGCGCCTATCGCGATGGGGTTGCCTTCGATCCGCGCGAGCTGGCTCGTATGCGCGAGCGGTATTCCGATCTTAAGGGACTTTTGCGTCAGTGGGGTCCCACCATGGACGACGTGTTTGCCATGCGCGATAGCTCGCGAGAGCTGTTGTCGCTGGTAGACGATGGTGATGAGCAGATTAAGAAGGCGCGCGAAGCGCTTGGCGCGGCGGAGCGCGAACTGTTCGCCGCCGCCAAGGCACTTAAGCGCGCACGCAATACGGCAGCCCCGCGCTTTTGCCACGAGGTTGGCCGTCAGATGGCGCGCCTGGAGATGGGCGGCGCCGAGCTCGTTTGGGACTCGCGCGATCTTCCGCGCGCCGAGTGGACGCCGGCGGGCCCTTCGAGCTACGAGCTTTTGTATCGTAGCGGTGCCGGATTGACGCCGCGCCCCCTGCGCCGCATTGCGTCTGGTGGCGAGCTGAGCCGTGTCATGTTGGCGAGCAAGGTTGTTTTGGGTAACGCGGACGGCGTGGATACGTTGGTGTTCGACGAGGTCGATGCCGGTGTTGGTGGCTCTACTGCACGCGCCCTTGCGAGCGTTCTGGCAGATCTTGCCGCAACGCATCAGGTGATTGTCGTAACGCACCTGGCGCAGGTCGCCGTCATGGCCGACAAACATTACGTGGTGAGCAAAGAGCCCGGCGACGTTCCCCAAACCCATCTGGATGAGGTGACCGGGGACGCCCGTACCGCAGAGATCGCCCGTATGCTGAGCGGCGATCAATCGGAGGCGAGCTTGGCCCACGCAAAGCAGATGCTCGAGGAAGCGCGTGCTTAGGCCGAGCCGTTACATGTATGTTCGACCCGGCCGCCACGAAACCGGACCATCTACTACGTTTAATAGGCTATCGGCAACCACGCCTTGAATTGCAAAAAGAAAACCGCAGGTAGAACGCCTGCGGTTTTTCTATTTTCGGTATGTGGTTGGGCCATACTGATAAAACGTAGTAGATAGGCCGGTTTCGTGGCGAGTGGCGTTTGTCGGCTCGCCAAAATTTCTATTCCACGACCTTATCCGGCTGGATAAGCTCCTCGTAGTAGCTGATGTGCTCTCGGGCGTCCTCGATTTCGGGCAGCAGGAAGTTGTAGATAACCTCGATGATCATCGTGGCGCTGATCTTGGAGAACGCAAAGTCGCCCGTGGTGAGCAGCGCCTCGTGGTTCACGGTATTAAAGGTGTAGTCGGCTAGGCGAGCAAGCGGAGACTTGCTGTCGCTGCTGATGACGACTACGGTGGCACCACAGCCTCGAGCCGCTTTTGCCATGCGATTCAGTCGACGCGACTTGCCAGAGTTCGAGATCAGCACGATAACGTCGCCGGGGCGTAACGTGAGCGCAAAGCCGATTGATGTCTCGCTGATGGTGCTTGACATACAGCGAAGGCCCAGTTGCGAAAACTTAAACGTCGCGTCAAGCGCAACGGCGTTGGTATTACCTACGGCTGCAAACTCGATAGCCCCTGCGTTCTTAAACGCGTGCACGACGGCTGCCAGTGTATCGTGATCAATGCCATCGATGGTCGCATTGAGTTCACTGACCTTTGCGGCGAGGATGTTTTTGAGGCTCTGCTCCATATTATCGAGCGAGACCTCGTCTGTGAGGCCTTCACTGCGCTGACTCTCCAGATCGCGCGCCAGCGAAAACTGAAAGCTGCGAAAGCTTCCAAAGCCCAGCTTGCGGCAGAAGCGCGAGACGGTGGCCTCGGAGGTTGCGGCGGCGCGCGAGAGTTGCGCGGCTGTTAGGAGCGGTGCCTCGGACTGGTGCTCTAGGATATAGTCGACAATGCGCTGCTCGGACTCGCTGTATCCCTTGTGCGTGCTAATAAGGGAGAGTGCGCTCTTGCTGCTATAGGACATGGATGACTCCTGGTTGGCATTAAAAGCTGTCTTGTTGTGTGCCGCTCTAGTATACGGGGATTTCAATTACAAGATACACCTTGCTGTTTCAAAAGTTGATGGTAAACTTTCATCGACCGTTTACGGTTGTGAAAGAACCTTTCACCGGAGAAATAGGCTTGATTGCTTCTCATATAAGCGGTGGCTTGGTATCTTTCAGGAGTGGAAAAGCGCGCACCGTAGCGCGTGTAGGGGAGCGCCCGCGGGCGCAGTACTCAAGAAGGAGGGACACATGGCTAAGTTTGACATCATCGCCGCCACCGGTTGCCCGACCGGCATCGCGCACACCTTCATGGCGAAGGAGGCGCTGGAGAAGGCAGCTGCCGAGCGCGGTCTGACCATTAAGGTCGAGACTCATGGCCAGGTCGGTGTCGAGAACGAACTCACGAAGGGTGAGATCGCCGGTGCTAAGGCCGTCGTCGTCGCAGCCGATAAGGATGTCCAGGCGGAGCGTTTCGCCGGTAAGCCCATGGTTTCCGTCGGTGTTTCCAAGGCCCTGTCCGTCGAGGCTGCCGGCAAGCTGATTGACCGTGCTCTCGCCGCCAAGGGCGACGACACAGTTGCGGCTGCTGCCGATGTCGAGGATGAGGTCGAGGAGAAGGAGTCCATCGGTCACATCATCTATAAGCACCTCATGAACGGCGTCAGCCACATGCTGGTCTTCGTCGTTGCCGGTGGTGTTCTGACCGCCGTTTCGTTCCTGTGGGGCATCACGTCCTTCGACTCGACGGCTGCCGACTACAACAGCTTTGCCGCTATGCTCAAGATCATCGGCGGCATCGCCATGAACCTCATGGTTCCCGTGCTTTCCGCCTATATCGCCGAGTCCATCGGCAAGCGCCCGGCGCTCGTTCCCGGCTTTGTCGCCGGTATGATCGCCATCCAGGGCCTGCCCGTTAATGCCGAGACCGGCATGATCGATGCCGGCGGTGCCGGCGTGGGCTTCGGCTTCCTGGGCGGCATCGTCGGCGGCTTCCTCTCTGGCTATGTCATCCTGCTGCTCGAGAAGGTTTTTGCCAAGCTGCCCAAGAACCTGGACGGCCTCAAGGCTATCTTCCTGTACCCGCTGTTCTCGACCGCCATCGTCGGTCTGGTCATGCTCGGCATCTCCGGCCCCATGGCTGCCATTAACACCGCCATGATGGACTTCCTCAAGGGTCTGTCTGCCTCTGGCGCTGTTGTCCTGGGTCTTGCCATTGGCTGCATGTGCGCCTTTGATATGGGCGGCCCGGTCAACAAGGCTGCTTACGTCACCGGTACCGCTATGCTCACCGAGGCCCTGGCTGCCGGTGTCGGCACCGACACCTATAACTTCGGCACCAACTTCATGGCTGCCGTCTCCGCCGCCTGCATCGTTCCGCCGCTGATCACCACCTTCGCCGTTATCGTCGGCAAGAAGTACTTCAGCCAGGAGGATCATGACGCCGGTATCGTCAACCTCATCCTTGGTTGCACCCACATCACCGAGGGCGCCATTCCGTTCATGACCAAGAACATCTGGCCCGTCATGCCCATCATGATGCTCGGTTCCTCCATCGCCTCGATCCTGACCATTATGTTCAACGTCCACGATCCGGCGCCTCACGGTGGTTTCCTGGTCCTGCCCGTTGTCGAGAACGGTCCGCTGTGGGTCCTCGCGATCCTCATCGGCGCCGTGGTCGGTGGCATCCTGTTCGTTGCTTTCAAGAAGTATGACTTCGAGAAGAAACAGAAGGCCGCTCCCGCCGCTGCCGCTAAGCCGGTCGAGGCTCCCAAGGCCGCTGCCGTCGAGGCCCCCAAGGCTGAGGCTTCCGACTTCGTGAAGGTCGAGAACGTTTTTGTCGCCGAGGATTTTGCTTCTCGTGACGAGGCCCTGAGCTTTGTCTCCAACCAGGCTGTCAAGGCCGGTATCGCTGACGACGCCGACGCCGTAATGAACGCCTTCCTGGCCCGCGAGGCCGAGGGCACCACGGGCATGATGGAGGGCT
Source organism: Collinsella sp. LCP19S3_F2 (assembly GCF_052121015.1). Classification (NCBI taxonomy): domain Bacteria; kingdom Bacillati; phylum Actinomycetota; class Coriobacteriia; order Coriobacteriales; family Coriobacteriaceae; genus Collinsella; species Collinsella sp. LCP19S3_F2. The sequence goes on along the minus strand of NZ_JBQKFA010000007.1, from coordinate 42,173 downwards.
TCGCTATTCCGCATGCCAAGTCTGATGCCATTACCGAGGCCGCCGTCATCGTCGTCAAGGACGACTCTGGCGTGACCGGTTGGGACACTATGGACGGCGCTCCCGTCAACGTGGCTATTGCCCTGCTCATCCCCGGTGCCCAGGCCGGCACCACGCACCTCAAGATCCTGTCCAAGGTCGCCGAGGCGCTCATGGACGAGGGCTTCCGTGCCACCGTTAAGGGTTCCACCGACGCTGCCGAGATCGCTAAGACGATCAACGCCCGTCTGGTCTAATCCCGCAGCTTGCGAATAACATCGCCCCCTGTATATAAGGCGGAGACTCCATCAGGGGTCCCCGCCTTTTTTCAAGTTACCCGGTACTGAGGGACATTTCCTTCCTGCCGACAGTTCGGGATACTCCTCAGTTCACAGGAGGGTATAGACAACCGCATCAACCAGATCAACCAGGCGAACAAATTATCAGCCAGAATTTCGTTCGCACGATATTGCTCTGGACCGACCGAGTTTCCGCAGCTCGCCTGCCGGGCGGGGCGGTTAAGTTTGTCGCGAGTTCCGCACGCAAAGGAAAGCACTTGATGTGCTTTCCGTCTTGCGCAGGACTGTAGAGCAGCAAACTTAACCGCCCCGCCCGGCAGGCGAGCATGCAGGAACGACATCTGTCCAACAATTCGTGCGAAACATAATGAAAAACCGTTTGATGTGAGTTAATATAATCAACGTCGTGAATATGGCTCCTGTCGCATTGCTGATAGGGGTTAAACACAAAAAAGGAGTCAATTATGGTTTCTGAGAAGGCTACCCTCGTTAATCCTCAGGGTCTTCACATGCGTCCGGCTGGCCTCTTCGCCTCCACCATGGGCAAGTACGCCTGCGACGTGACGGTCGTCACCCCCGAGAAGGAGGTCAACGGCAAGTCCCCGATGGCCCTCATGGCTGCCGGCATCCCCTGCGGTACCGAGGTCGAGGTCAAGTGCGACGGCGCTGACGAGGCCGAGGCTCTGGCTGCTGCCATCGAGCTCATCAAGAGCGGTCTTGGCGAGTAGAACTCAAACGGGTCGCATGTTGAACAACTAAGTTCATATTTGGGGGCGCAGTGACCTGTTTAAAGGGAACTGCGCTCTTTTGTCATGGATATGGCAAAACGCTTTATCACATGACACGGAGAGAGGAATAGGAATGTATCAGGGAGTCAACGCTTCCGAGGGCATCGGTATCGGCACCGTCATGGTTGCCGTCGAACCCGACTTGACGTTTGAGCCGCACGAGGTTGCTGATTCGGCAGCAGAGAAGGAGCGCTATCAGACCGCCCTTTCGGTCTTCTGCGAGAAGACCCAGGCTCAGGCCGACCACATGAAGGAGACGGTGGGCGAGGCCGAGGCCGAGATCATGAGCGGACACATTGTCCTGGCTCAGGACCCGGGCATGACCGACGCCATCAACGCCGCCATTGACGGCGGCACCTGCGCCGAGCAGGCGCTCATGGACACCTCGACCATGTTTGAGAACATGTTCCTGTCCATGGACGATGAGATGTTCCGCCTGCGCGCGGCAGACATCGCCGACATCCGCACCGGTATTCTGGCCGAGCTTTTGGGCAAGGAGGTCGTCGATCTCTCCGTCCTGCCCGAAAACACTGTCGTTGTCGTGCACGACCTTACGCCGTCCATGACCGCCACGATCGATAAGGCCCACGTTGCCGGTATCGTCACCGAGACCGGTGGCCGCACGTCGCACTCCGCGATCATCGCCCGCGCCCTCGAGATTCCGGCTGTCCTTTCGGTTGCCAACAGCTGCACCGCGCTGCGCAACGGCATGACCGTTGTCGTCGACGGTGGCAAGGGTATCGTCGAGGCCGATCCCGACGAGGAGACGCTCGCCGCCTACACCGCCAAGGCCGAGGCTTTCGCTGCCGAGAAGGCAGCCCTCGAGGCTTTCCGTGGCAAGCCGTCCGTGACTGCCGATGGCATCAAGAAGATCATTGCCTGCAATATCGGTAACCCCGATGACGTGCCCAACGCGCTCGATCACGACGCCGAGGCCATTGGCCTGTTCCGCTCCGAGTTCCTGTTCATGGATTCCGCCGAGCTTCCTTCCGAGGAGGAGCAGTTCAACGCCTATCGCAAGGTTGCCAGCGCGCTCAATGGCGCTCCGGTCATCATCCGCACGCTCGACGTGGGTGGCGACAAAGAGATCCCGTACCTGCACATGGTCAAGGAAGAGAACCCCTTCATGGGTTTCCGTGCCGTGCGTTACTGCCTGGCCAACCCCGACCAGTACAAGGTACAGCTCCGCGCTCTGCTGCGCGCCAGCGCCTTCGGTGATGTCAAGATCATGATCCCGCTCGTCACTTGCGTCGAGGAGGTCTTGGCCGTTAAGGAGCTCGTCGAGGAGTGCAAGTCCGAGCTGACCGAAGAGGGCCGCAAGTTCAACGAGAACATCGAGGTCGGCATTATGGTCGAGACGCCTGCCGCATCGCTGATCGCTGACCGCCTGGCCGAGGTCGCCGACTTCTTCTCGATCGGCACCAACGACCTGATCGGCTACACCATGTGTGCCGACCGTGGTAACGACACCATTTCTAACCTGTACCAGGTGTACTATCCCGCCGTGCTTCGCTCGCTCAAGAACATCATCGAGAGCGGCGTCAAGGCTGGCATCATGGTCGGTATGTGCGGCGAGGCCGCTGCCGATCCGCTGCTTGAGCCGCTGCTGATCAGCTGGGGCCTCGAGGAGTTCTCGATGAGCGCTCCGTCTATCCTTCGCGCCCGCAAGACCATCAGCCAGTGGACCAAGGCCGAGTGCGACGATCTCGCCGAGAAGGCGCTCGCCTGCAACACTGCCGAAGAGGTCAAGGCGCTGCTTGAGGCTGCCGCTCGCTAATTTGGTATCAGAGGTAACCGCGTGGTTGGAATGGGCTGGCCGCGCGGCCCTCAAATATACAGGGGGTACTGTAAATGTTCTACACGCTAACCGCTAACCCGGCTGTCGACATGACGGTTTCGAGCTCTCCGCTCGAGCCCGACGAGAACGTCCGCACCGGCTCGGCCAGCTACACGGCTAACGGCAAGGGCCTCGACGTGTCCTTCGCCTTTAAGAAGATGGGCGTCGACACCGTCGCGCTCGGCTTCTTCGCCGGCTTCACGGGCAAGTTCATCGTCGAGGAGGTCATGAACCTGGGTTGCCTGTGCCGCCCGGTCTGGACCGACGGCATCACGCGTATCAACACCTATGTCAACGATGGCCAGCACGAGTACGGCATCCTTAACCCCGGCGCCCCGATTACGCCGGAGCACCAGAAGGAGCTCTACAACATCCTGGACACCGCGGGCGATCTTGAGTGCCTGATCGTCTCCGGCTCCGTGCCTCCCAAAGCTACGCCCGACTTCCTGGCTCAGGTCATGGAGCACGCTCAGGCTCGTGGCGCCGACGTCGTCCTGGACCTGTCTTCCGACAAGCTCAAGGAGCTCGCTCACAAGAAGCCGCTGCTCATCAAGCCGAACCATCACGAGATGAAGGCCATCTTTGGCGTGCCGGTCGACACCGACGACGAGGTCCGCGTTGCCATGAAGATGGCTCACGATGCCGGCGTCCAGAACGTGCTGCTCACCCGTGGTAGCCGCGGCGACGCTTACTTCTCCAACGGCGAGGACATCTGGTACGCTAAGCGTGAGTTCAACATCAAGCTGGTCTCTTCCGTCTGCGCCGGCGACTGCACGCTCGCTGCGTTCCTGCACAAGTGGTACAGGGATCGCGACAACGTCGAGGAGGCCATGAAGCTCGCTATGGCCACCGGCGCCAATGTTGCCGAGTCCGTGGGCATCGGCGACTTCGGTCACGTCGATGAGTATAGTAAGCGCGTTGCTGTCCGCAAGCTCGATCGCAAGTAAGCGAAACGCTACATATTCGTGGCTATATGGCGCCCCGGTTTAAGCCGGGGCGCTTATTTGTAAATTGCAAATGAGCTTCAGGGCAAGCACTCCTGATTTTTTTGCCCCGCCTTGCTGCTTTTCTGGCCACCTGCACGCGTTCTACACCGTTCGCCGAGTTGCTATGGTCTTTTCACAAGGTGTGGAATATACTTTCATTATCACGTTGCTTTGTGAAAGGAACATTCATGATTTACACGCTCACTGCAAATCCCGCCATTGATTACAACATTTCCTGCGACGGACTTTCCGCCAACACCGTCACCCGCACGCGCAACGCGGTCTATACGCCCAATGGCAAGGGTCTCAACGTCTCGTTCACCCTCGATCACTACGGTGTCGACACCACGATCCTGGGCTTTTTTGCCGGCTTCTCGGGCGAGTATATCGTCAAGGGCGCCGAGGCCCTGGGTGTGCCCGTCAAGCCCGTGTGGACTGACGGCATCACGCGCGTCAACGTTTTCCTCAACGCCGGTCCCGATACCGAGTACAACATGGTCAATGCAGGCGCTGCCATCAATGCTGCCAACGAGCAGGAGATGTTTGAGCTCATCGACTCGCTCGACGACATGACCTGCCTGGTCATTAGCGGCTCGCTGCCCCCCAACACCTCCGAGGGTTTCCTGGCCGAGGTTCTTCGCCGTGTTAAGGCAAAGGGTGCCGAGTTCGTGCTCGATATTTCGAGCCATCAGCTGGCCGATCTCATTGCCATGGAGCCGTTGCTTATTAAGCCCAACGACGACGAGCTGCTCGACATCTTTGGCATTAAGGTGAGCGGTGGCGACGACGAGTCCGTTAAGTGCGCTATGGCTGAGCTGCACGCCAAGGGCGCAAAGAATGTGCTGCTGACCCTTGGTGGCGACGGCGCGTACTTCTCCAACGGCGAGCACATTTGGTTTGCCAAACGCACCTTTGAGGTCAAGCTGCTCTCGACGGTCTGCGCCGGCGATTCCTCGCTTGCCGCCTTCCTGTCCGTGTGGCACGATGCCCCCGAGTGTGTCGAGGACGCCCTGCGCCTCTCGATGGCAACCGGTGCCAACGTGGTCGAGTGCCCTGGTTTGGGCGATTTTGCCAAGGTGGACGAATATAAGAAGCACATCGACGTTCGTCAGGTCTGCTAACCGTTTAGACATATCGTTGCCGAACACCCGCTTTGGATCTCCGAGGCGGGTGTTTTTATCTGTTGGCCGCATGGGACCTGCTGTCTCGTTCGCGCGAATCGACGATGTGATTTCATGTGCGCTCACGCTTGTTTCTTGCTAGACTGCTTGAGAACCATCGTTTAACGCTCGCAAGCGTAGGAGGCCATAGGTATGTGTAATGTTTCGCTCAACGGTACGCAGCCCACAGATGCCTCCCTGCGTGTGCTACGTGCGCTTGAGGACGCTGGTCTCGAGGCCTGGTTCGTAGGCGGTTGGGTGCGTGACGCCCTGATGGGACGTCGCAGCCACGATGTTGACATGTGCTGTAGCGGCCTGTGGCAAGAGTCCAAGGCGGCGCTCGAGGCAGCCGGCATTGCGGTAGTTGAGTCGGGCATAAAATTTGGCGGCATTACCGCCCTTTGTGACGATGAGCGTATTGAGGTCACGACGTATCGCCTGGACGGTTTTTACACCGATGGTCGCCATCCCCAGAGTGTGGAGCGTGCGGCGTCGCTTGAGGACGATCTGGCACGTCGTGACTTTACCGTTAACGCCATGGCTTGGCATCCCCAGCGCGGTCTTGTCGACCGTTATGATGGCCAGGGCGACCTGCAGCGTAAGCTGATTCGTGCCGTCGGAGATCCCAAGCGTCGCTTTAACGAGGATGCGCTTCGCATGCTGCGCGCCGTGCGTTTTGCCTGCCGTCTGGATTTTATGATCGAGCCTAAGACCAAACAGGCGCTTGCCGAGTGCTCGCCGCTGCTCGATGCCGTGGCACGCGAACGCGTGGGCATCGAGCTCGAGGGGATTCTATCGACCGGTCACGGGGGAGACGCGATGCTACGCTATCCCGAGCTTGTTTGCGCCGCCGTGCCCGAGCTTGCGCCGGCTCGTGGGTTTGACCAGCGCAGCGTCTACCACGCCTTTAATGTTTACGAGCATATCGCTCGCGTTTTGACGGTAGCGGGGGAGCTGGCACTGTGTGACGGCGTGGCGCCTTCGTCGAGCTTAATGTGGGCAGCGTTTTTGCACGATGTCTCCAAGCCCGATTGCTTTACGGTCGATCATGCGGGCAGCGGCCACTTTTACGGTCATCCTGAGCTTGGTGCCAAGAAAGCGCGCGCTATTATGGATCGCTTGGCGCTTTCGCACGATTTGGTTCGCGACGTGTGTCTGCTTATCAGGTATCACGATAAGCCGTTGCGCCCCGAGCGCTCCTGTTTGCTCAATATGATGCGCTCGCTTTCGGGTGAGGGCGTCGACACACCGCGTTTGATTGACGAGCTTATGGACCTTAAGCGTGCCGATACGCTGGGTAAGGCACCGTCGTGCTTCTATTACGTCGAGACGATCGAGGAGATGCGTTCGCTCGCCCACGAACTGTTGGAAGCGGGGGAGCCCTATACGCTTAAGATGCTTGGCATCAACGGAGGGGACCTGATTCGCGCCGACGTCAAACCGGGGCCTGAGCTGGGACAGCTTCTCAACGTTGCCCTCGACGCCGTGATCGAAGACAACGTCCCCAACACCCGCGAGGCCCTTCTGGCCCACCTCAACCTGGGGTAGCTAATTTGGGACGGGGCTTTTTTAGCTACCCCCGCTGTCAATAGGACGAACAATCGTGATTCTGGCAGGGGTAGCTAAAAAAGCCCCGTCCCAAATTAGCTACCAGGTTGACCTGTGTGTTCCATAACCTCACGACAAAATTTGGCCAATTTGGAATTTCTTCTTGCGTTCGCGTTTTTTGTCCCGTAATATATGTCCTCGCAGCACGGCAGTGCAGATGTCATGTGGCCCGTTCGTCTAGCGGTTTAGGACGCCGCCCTCTCAAGGCGGAGATCACCAGTTCGAATCTGGTACGGGCTACCACTTCTTTTCTGCTGAGGCTTATGGCCCGTTCGTCTAGCGGTTTAGGACGCCGCCCTCTCAAGGCGGAGATCACCAGTTCGAATCTGGTACGGGCTACCAAGTTTTGGATACCCGACCTTCTTTTCGAAGGTCGGGTTTTTTATTACATGCGGGCTTGTCTGTTCATCCCATTTGCCCCATAGCTTTACGTTTTGCTTATCTCCCATACGGGTACAATAGGCCAGATACATTGACGGTCAGAAGGAGCCTCATGACGGAGTCCTCTCAGCATACCCCAAAGCCTCAAGTCGATGTTTCGGGCGGCGATGACAACAAGAGCGCACGTCGTGGTGCCATCTTTATTGGCATTGTGCTGGTGGGCTATATCGTCTATTTGGTCGTGACCGGTCAGATGGGTCAGTTCTGGGCCGCCATGGCTAGCGTTCAGGCGCCGTGGCTCGCTGCCGCGTGCTTCTGCATGTTCCTATACTTGTTTTTTGGCATCGTGGCGTACGCGATTGCCGTATGGCTCGATCCCAATTCGCCTGTCGGCATCCGCGACCTCATTTCGGTCGAGGCGAGCGGCATCTTCTTTGGCAACCTGACGCCCATGATGATGGGCTCCACGCCTGCCCAGATTTATCGCCTGACCAAAGCCGGCCAAAATGTGGGCGAAGCGGGTGCCACGCAGTTCACCCGCTTTATCGTGTACCAGTTTGGTTTGGTGGCATGGGGTGCCATTCTGCTGCTCGCCCGCATGCCGTTTTTCGCCGAGCGCTATGGCGACATGACGCTGCTTTGCGTCTTTAGTTTTGGCGGCCACTGCTGCATTCTTCTCGGCATCTTTGCCGTGGCGTTGATGCCCAAGACCGTCACGCGCGTCGCACATTGTATTATCAATTGGCTCGAGCGCATGGGCGTTTCAGCTACTAAGATCGAGGGCTGGCGCACCTTTGTCGATGGCGAGATCTACTCGTTCTCCGAGAAATTCAAACTCTCTGCCGGCCATTTTTCGTCCATGCTGCTCACGGTCGTCATCACCATGTTGCAGCTGGCGTTTTTCTACCTGGTTCCGTATTTTTTGATGCTTGCCTTTGGTCAGTACGACGTTGACTTTTTCTCGGTCATGGCGGCGAGTGCTTTTGTACAGCTGTTGAGTTCCGCCGTCCCGCTGCCTGGCGGCACTGGTGGTGCCGAGGGCGGCTTCGCGCTGTTCCTGGGTCACTTTTTTGGCACGGCAGCGACTGCCGGCTATCTGCTTTGGCGTCTGATCACCTTTATCGCGCCTACCATTTTGGCCGCCCCTCTTTTGGGCCTTAAGAGCGCTCATAACGAGAGTATCCATGCGCGCTGGGACCGTATGATGTGCAAGCTCGGGCGCACTCCTCAGAAGCCTTCTGCGTCCGTTAAGGCACATCCAACCTCTCAGGTTACCGTGGACCCCAATCAGCATGCTCAAAAGACTGCTGTGGCCTCTAAACCGGCACGGAAGACCTATGTTCGTCAGACTGGCGACGGTATCCGCGTTTCCCCTGCGGCGCTCAATAAAAAGAAGCGGCCTTAGAGCCCAGTTGGTGAGTCGTGCGTTCTTAATGATGCTCGTCATTGCGATGCTAGATGTAGGATAATCCTCTTACGTTGATTATCTCCCACTTGTACAGGAGCTATAGGTGGGCAGTTGACATGAAGGGGACACGTCTATGGCCACCACTAAACCGCGCCTTGACCGCCGTATCGTTCGCAGTCGCAATGCGATTCTTTCGGCATTTGAGCGACTGCTGATGGAAAAGCCCCTCGCCGATATTACGGTGAGCGCCATCGCGCGCGAGGCAAATGTCGACCGTAAGACCTTCTACGTGCACTTTGGCACGGTGGACGGCTTGCTCGATGCCATTGCCGTGGATGTGGTCGAGATGATTGTCGACTCAGTCGAGAAGACGCTTTCCTCTATGGGCGGTAACACCAACGAGCGAGCACTCGGAGCGGCGGCGACCTTCTTCAAAACCGTTAACGAGGCGCTGTGCAACAATTTGGTGCTCAATCGCCAGCTGATTGAAAACATTCCGCTCGACGATTTTATGACGCGCTTGCGTGTGCCGCTCGAGAACGAGATTGCCGAGCGCGACCTGCTGCCCGATGGCTTAAAGGACGAGCTGTTCGACTATTATCTGGCGTTTTTGCTTTCGGGCATTATCGGCATTTACCGCACGTGGGCACTCTCCGATGGCTCGGTGCCCATCGAGCGCATTTCGGAGGTCGCTAACAATCTGACGTTGAACGGGCTATCGAGTCTGGAATCTCGTTTCGAATAGCACTAGCGCCTTATCCCCTCCGAGTTGCGGTGAAATAAGGACTGAATAGGCCTTTTAACGGCTAAAACACTCCCTATTTCACCGCAACTCAGGGGGGGATTGCATTACTGGTAGCGCAGGCACTCCACGGGGTCGAGTTTTGCGGCCCGGCGGGCGGGGTAGAAGCCAAAGATTACGCCGATGCCGACGGAGACCGCAAAGGCCAGCAGCACCGTGGCGATCGAAAAACTCGGCGTTATGGTACCGCTGGCACCGAGTTCGCCAAGCACGCCGGAACCCGCGGCGAACATCGCTAGGCCCCAGGCAAGCAGGTAGCCAATCAGGACACCTAGCAGACCGCCGGTGATGCACAGCGCCGAAGACTCGGCCAAAAACTGTGCGGTGATATCGCGACGGCTGGCACCCAAGGCTCGACGAATACCGATCTCGCGGATGCGTTCGGTCACATTGGTGAGCATCATGTTCATGATGCCGATACCGCCCACGAGCAGCGAAATGCTGGCAACGGCGCCCATGATGAGCGAAAACGCGCCCATAAAGGAGTTGAGGGCGTCGATGGCGCTTTTCATTGAGGTCGCCGACACGCTGTCATATTCGTCGTCATCCGCGATGTCCTTCATGCTGCGCACCTTGGATTCAATCGTCTTGCACAGCTCATCCATGTCCGTACCCTCGACGGTGAGCGCCGTTACGCTGGGAAAAGACGGGTTCTCGTCGCCAAAGAGGCCCGAGATGGTCTCGCGCGGCATGTAGAGCGTGAGTGAGCCCATGGAGTCGCTGCCGCCGTCGATAACGCCGATAATCTGCACCTCGCCGTTCGACACCTTGATGGTCTTGCCGAGCGCGTCCTGTTCGTTGCCGTACAGCTGGTCCGCGCCGCCGCGGTTGATGAGCGCCACGCGTGCGCCAGATTGGGACTCAGCCTGCGTATAGGTGCGCCCCGCGACGAGCTTGCTGGCGCCCACTGCGTCGAGCATGTCGCTATCGACGCCCTGCGCCATGACGTTATAGCTTTTGTCACCGGCCTTGTACTCGGTATAGGCACTGTCCACGATACCGATCTGCTCGATCTGCGGCACCATCTTGCGAAGATTCTCAACGTCCGACTCGGTGAGCTCTTGCGACGAATAAATCTGCACCATACGCGCGGCGTTGAGGCCCAGGCTGTTGACCAGGCTGTTTTGGATACCGCCGATAAGCGAGGTCATGGCAATGACGGAGGCGATGCCAATAACAATGCCCAGGATGGTGAGTAGGCTGCGTCCCTTGTTGGCCTCGAGGGAGTGAAGGGCTTCTTGGATAAGGTCGCGCGTGCTCATGCCTTCACTCCTTTCGTCGGATTGGCGTGTGCGGAAATCATGGGCAGGTTATCAATGGCGCCGTGCAGGGTCTGCGGTGCGTGCGCGATGTACGCGCCGTCGTGGATTCGGCCGTCGCGAATGGTTACGGCACGGTCGGCCTCGGCGGCGATACCGGGATCATGCGTGATGAGCACAATGGTCTTGCCACGTTCCTGGAGTTTGTGGAAGGTCTCCATCACGAGCGCTCCGGTGGCGGAGTCCAGGTTTCCCGTCGGCTCGTCCGCCAGGATGATGGGCGGGTCGTTGACGAGGGCGCGCGCGATGGCAACCCTCTGCATCTGTCCGCCTGAGAGCTCGGAGATGCGGTGGTCCCAGTGGTCGACCGGCAGCGTGACGGCTTGCAGTGCATGAACGGCGCGCATCTCACGCTGAGCCCGCGGCACGTTGGTGTACGACAGCGGCAGCATGACGTTTTCGATGACCGATAGGCGCGGCAGCAGGTTAAAGCTCTGAAAGACAAAGCCGATGCTCAGGGCGCGGACTTCGGTGAGCTCGTCATCGTCGAGCTCCGCCACGTTGAGGCCCTTCAGGTAATAATCGCCTGCCGTTGGCTTGTCCAGGCAGCCCAGGATGTTCATGAGCGTTGACTTGCCCGAGCCAGAAGGGCCGGTAATGGCCACGAATTCGCCGGGATTCACTGCCAGGCTCACGTTATGCAGGATATGGGCGCAGCCGGCTTCGCTCTCAAAAATGCGATGCACGTTGCGGATGTTGATGACGGGACGCATTACAAGCCCTCGTCGGCAGACATGCTGCCAGGGTCGTCGCCGTCGGCCGTCATGCCTGCGCCGGTGTCCACGATGAGGGTGTCGCCGTCGCGCAGCTTGGTAACCGGTACGTCTGCGTTGATCTCATTGCCCTGGTCGTCGCGCTTGACCTGCGTCTTACCGACCACGGCGTCGTTATCGTTTTGCGTCACAATGGTCACCTTCACGCGGCACATCTCCTTGCCTTCACCGTCGGTTGCCACGTTGACGTAATAGTGCTCGCCATCCTCGGTCATGAGCGCCATGGTCGGCACCATCACCACATCGTCGAGCTGCTCGGTTACCACCGAGACCTCGGCGGTCATGCCCGGCTTGAGGCGCGCGTCGGGCGCGTCGATCAAAATATCGACGTTATAGGTCACGCTACCGCCGCCACCGTAGGTGGAGTCGGAGTTTGCCACCGAAGCGATTGTCGTGACCGTTCCCTGGCTCACGATATCGGGAAAGGCCGGATAGGTAACGTTGGCGCTCTGGCCCACTGCGATCTTGGCGATATCCTTTTCGCCCACCTGAACGGTGACCTTCATCTTGGAGAGGTCAGCGATCTGCATGCACTGCTTGCCGCCGGTCGTATCGCCTTCGCCCATAATCATGCCGCCCGTCACCGTGGCGCCGACCTTGGCGTTGAGCTCGACGATGCTGCCCGAGCTGGGCGCGGTCACGGTGCGCTCGGCGGCTTTGGCGTTGGCCTGGTCCAGGGTCGCCTGGGCCGAGGCCAGGTTACGTTGGGCGCTCGAGATGGCGCTCGTGTCGGCACTCGTGTCGGCGCCGCCGCTGGCGCCACTTGCGCCTGCCGCATCTGTGTCAGTCGCCGGAGCGGCTTGGGCGGCAGCTACCGCTTTCTGCGCGTTGGCGAGGTCTTCCTGTGCCGCCGCCACCGCGCGCTGCGCCTCGGCAACGTTGCGATCGAGCTCGTCATTTTTAATGGTCATGAGCACATCGCCCTCGTTAACGGACTGGCCGGCTGATACCTTGATCGATGCCACCGTGCCGTCGACAGAAGGGGAGACCACCGAAGCCGAGATAGGCTTGAGCTGGCCTTTAGCCTCGACGGTGGTCGTAAATGTACCCTCGGTGACCATGTCGGTCACCGGCCCGTTGGTACCTGCGGGCCGTGCGTTGATGACGAAGGTTACGACTACGGCGATGAGCACAGTGGCGGCCACGACGCCGGCCGCAATGCCGCGTCGGATGAGCTTTTTGCGCCGACGCTCGGCACGCTTCGCCTTGAGCTTGGCGTAGGCCTCTTCGTCAGAAATCTCGGTTGCATCGCTTGTGCTGCCGTTTTGCTGTGTGGCGCGCACGTTTGTTATGAGGGGAAGCGTTTCGGTGGCACCCTCGGGCGCTCGCTCGGTATCATTCGGTCCCGGGGTGATGGTGGGGACATTCGACATAGCGTATCCTTTATAGAAAGTTCTTCGATTAGTATATGCGCCCGTCGCGAGAAGCGGGCGCATATGGCGGATTCTTTCGGAACTGTTAGATTGGAGCGTCAGTTCCCCGTTGTGCGAAGGCGTGTTTCCCTACGAGTGCACGACCACGCACAGGCCGACGCTGATGCAGTCGTGGAGTGCCTTGGCGTCGGCCAGGCGCAGGTTGATGCAACCGTGGCTGCCGCACCACTTGTACGACTCTGCATTATCGAAGCTCTTGTCGTTTTGCCATGTAGCGTCGTGGAAGCCGATCATATTGCCCTCGAAAGGCATCCAGTAGCTCACCGGGCTCTCGTATTTGGGCTTACCGGTCTCGGGGTCCTTGGCTCCGATCAGGGTGCTGCCGCCGTCATTGCTATTGATCTGCCAAACGCCCTCGGGGGTGGCATCCTCTCCCGGTTTGCCCGAGATAAAGTTGGCTTCCCAAACGATATTACCGTTCTCGTCATAGTAGCGCGCGTGCTGCTCGGACAGGTCGACGTCGATATACGCCTTCCAGTCGGGCTCTCCCTTTGCGGTATAGGTGTCGGCCTTCTGGGAGTACTTAATCTCGATTTCGCCGGTCTGCTTGTTGTTAATGGCGTCCTCGACCTGCTTGGCGAGTGCGTCGCTATCGACGGACCAGCCAAAGTCACCGCCCTCGACGGCACATTCTTTGCCGTCGGCACGCGTCCACCAGCGGGTGGTGCCCACGGTATTAAAGCCGTTGGCGAGCTCGGCTGCCCAGCTACCGATCTGCGACGTATCGAGTGTGGGGTTGGCCGGATCGGCAAAGCTGATCCACTGCAACACGGAGCTGCCGTCGACCTTGCCGGCATCCTCGCCGTTGAGCTTGAGGGTCACGTTGACGCCCAAGAAGTTGTTGGCGGCATCGCATGCGGCTTGAATCTGATCATTGGTCAGCGTTTCATTGAGCGGCTCATAGGCATCGTTGCCGAGCTTGGAAAGATCTACGGTCTCGGCCAGCGAGGCAAGCTCGAGCTCGGCATACTTAATGACATGCTCGCGGTTGAGTTTTTCGTTGGAGCGCGCCTTCTCGACGGTAAACTTGCCGGCTTGCTCGTCATAGGAGCTATTGGCCTCGAACGTACCCGAACGGCCCTCGTTAAACTCGTCAATGGCGGCGCCCAGATCCTCCTCAAACTTCTTTTGGTCAAAGGTGTCAGAGAGCATGGACAGGTCGACGTCTTGTTCAAGATCGACTTCGTTGGAGGTAGCGGTTGTTTTGGTCTTGCCGCTTAAGGATTCCACAAGGCGGACCGGCCATATAAAGGCTTCGTTGCGGCTGATGATTTCTTTTGCGGCAGCTTCGCCGTCGACGATGGGTTCATCGGACTCGGGCTGATAGGTCCAGTTAAAGTCATCGCCTGTCACGGTGAGCTTATAGTGCTTCCATGCCGAGTTGACCTTAGTGGCAGCAGACGAAGCGTTGGAGAACGAGACGTCGACGCCGGCAATGGTGGTGTTGGGGTAGGCTACCTGCGAAAATGCGACAACGCCAACAATGTAAACGACAACAATGAGGCCCAGAGCAACGAAAAGGGTCATTTTGCCCCCGGATTTTTTCCCGTTGGCGTGGTTCTCTGACCCACGGGGGCCCTTGTGATGGTTTTGCGTGTGTGAAGGCGCGTGCTTAGTCGCTTTATTGCTCTGACGCTGCTGATATGCATGAGGGTTCTGGCGCTGTGAGGTGTTTCCCGAACCATGCTTTGTGCTACGCGTTGGCGTGATGGGGCGCGGCGACTGAACGCCGTCGGTAGGCCTAGAAGGCTGCTGCGGATCGGGAATCAGTTGGGTGCGGTCGTTTTGCGACATCGTATGCATATCCTTCGAGTTTCGCCTTGCGGCTCATCGTGTTTTTACTGGGCTTGCATTATAGCGATTACCTAGTTGTTTGTGGTATTGAAACGGTGGCATTGGCAAGAGGTTGGACATTTGTCCCACCTCTTGTTTTGGACTGCTCTTTATCCGCACACACCGCATTTTGCACAGGCCGAAAGCGCGGCCGGAGCCTGCGCGATGCCGCCCTTTGCCGTCTCGCGCAGCGTGGCCGGCAACGCGTGGCCCACCGAGAGCATGACGTGTGCCATCTGGTCAAACGGCACCAGGCTCTTAATGCCGGCAAGGGCGAGCTGCGCCGAGCTAAATGCGGCCGCCACGCCGATCGCGTTGCGGTTTTGGCATGGCACTTCGACAAGGCCGCCCACGGGATCGCATACAAGACCAAGCAGATTGCTCAGTGCGATAGAGCTAGCGTCGAGTGCCTGCTCGGGCGTGCCGCCCAGCATCTGGACTAGCGCGGCAGCGGCCATGGCGGCGGCGCTGCCCACCTCAGCCTGACATCCGCCTTCGGCACCCGCGACGCAGGCACTTGTGGTGAGGTTGAGACCAATCGCGGCAGAGCAGTAGAGTGCGTCCATGACCTGTTCGTCATCGAGCTGTAGATGGTCGGCGAGCGCCAACACGCAGCCGGGCACGACGCCCGCAGAGCCGGCCGTGGGGGCGGCGACGATGACGCCCATGGTGGCAGAGCGCTCAAGCACGGCCATGGCGCGGGCTACGGCTTCGGTTTGGACGGCGCCCATCAGGTTTGTGCTCAGATCGTTGCGGCGTGTGGCGTCGACGAGTTTTGCCTCGCCGCCGATAAGCCCGCCGAGCGAGCGCTGCGGTGCGGCGATGGGCGCCGTTGTCTCCTCGCGCATGACCTCGAGTACGCGGCGCATGGCGGCGACGGCGTGCTGCTCGCCGGTCAGGCGGGCTTCGCGTACGGCCATGACGGCGCCGATGTTGAGGCCCAGTTCGGCGCAGGCGTCGAGGAGCTGTTCGCCATCGTCGAAGATTTCCTTGGCGGAAACGCCGGGGGAGAGCGATGAGGCCGAGCCGGGAAGCTCAATGAAGGTGGCGTAATCGACATTGTCGAGCATGCGTAGCATGGGAACGACGATGTCATCGGGGGTGCCGTCGGTCTCAAAGACGGAATAAGCTTGGCCGCCCACCTCGGTGCGGTAGGTGCGGCAGAAGGCAATGTTTACGTGTGCGTAGGCGAGCTGGTTCGTGAGCGCGGCGAGAACGCCGGGGACGTCCTGGTGCGCCACAAACAGGGTGGAATACATGCCCGAGATATCGACGCCGACGCCGTTGATGCGGCTGATGCGCATCTTGCCGCCGCCAAGGCTCTCGCCGCGGACCTGCGCCGTGGCGCCCGTGTCATCGACCATGTCGATGTCGACGGTGTTGGGGTGGATGGAGGCGTCGTCGCCCTTAATGTCAAAGTGATAGCTGAGGCCCTGCTCGCGCGCGAGGTCAAAGGCGTGCTTGATGTTCTCGTCGTCGGTATCGAGGCCCAAGATGCCCGCGACGAGTGCGCGGTCGGTGCCATGGCCGCGGTAGGTGTGGGCAAAGGAGTTCCACAGGCCAAAGGTGACTTTGGTGACGCGGCCTTCCAGCAGGCTGGCGGCAACCTGGGCGCAACGCAGGGCGCCGGCGGTGTGCGATGAGCTGGGGCCGACCATGATGGGGCCCAAGATCTCGAATGCCGAGGTCGTAGCTAGTGTTTGCGGCTTGCCTGCCATGGCTGCTCCTTCTCTATCTCGTCGTCCCGAGGGGCGGGGCATACGCTGTCCCGCCGTTCCGAGGGCTTTAGTATTTGGTCGCCTGCTCGGACAGTCCTGACTCGCACGGAGAGCACATTAAGTGCTCTCCGGCTCGTGCGGAACTCGCGATCGACCAAATACTAAAGTCCTCGGAACTTAGGATACATGGTTGGAGTCGCTCTGCTGCAAAATTTATCGGCCTGTGACCTATTCCATGTCCCAGGTCGGCTCATCTTCACCACCTTTAAATAAAAAAGAGGTACCGGTTGTTCCGGTACCTCTTTTTGGTGCGTTTTTATTTGGCTGTGGCTTTTGCCGCTGGCTTACAGGCCGCAGGCAGCTTTGAGTTCGTCGACGCGGTCCGTTTTCTCCCAGGTAAAGTCGGCGTCTTCGCGGCCAAAGTGACCGTAGGCTGCCGTCTTTTCATAGATGGGGCGACGCAGGTCCAGGTCGCGGATGATTGCGCCCGGGCGCAGGTCAAAGGTCTTCTCCACGGCCTCGACGATCTTGTCCTCGGCAATATGCGCGGTGCCAAAGGTGTCGACCATGATCGACAACGGCTTGGACACGCCGATGGCGTAGGCCAGCTCGACCTCGCAGCGATCGGCCAGGCCGGCGGCGACTACGTTCTTGGCGACCCAGCGAGCGGCGTACGCGGCAGAGCGGTCGACCTTGGTGCAGTCTTTGCCGCTAAAGGCGCCGCCGCCGTGACGGCCGTAGCCGCCGTAGGTGTCGACGATGATCTTGCGGCCGGTCAGGCCCGTGTCGCCCATGGGGCCGCCCACGACAAAGCGTCCGGTGGGGTTCACATAGATATCGGCGCCATCCCACGGCATGTTCTCGGCATCCATGACGGGTGCGATGACATGCTCGATAAGGTCGGCCTTGATCTTGCCCATGTCCTCAACTTCGGCAGCGTGCTGCGTGGAGATGACGATGGTTGTGACCTCCACGGGCTTTCCGTCCTCGTAGCGCACGGTGACCTGGGTCTTGCCGTCGGGGCGCAGATAGGGCAGGGTGCCGTCGTGGCGCACGGCGGACAGGCGTTCCGCCAGGCGGCTTGCCAGGTAGTGCGGCATGGGCATGAGGGTCTTGGTCTCGTTGGAGGCGTAGCCAAACATCATGCCCTGGTCGCCGGCACCGATCAGGTCGATCGGGTCGGTGGTGGCGCCGGTCTGGGTCTCAAATGACTCGTCGACGCCCTGGGCGATATCGGGGGACTGCTCGTGGATGAGGCTCATGACGCCGCAGGTATCGCAGTCAAAGCCAAACTTGGCGCGGTTGTAGCCGATGCGGCGGATGACGCCACGGGCGATTTCCTGCACGTCGACGTATGCCTGGGTGCGAATCTCTCCGGCGACGATGACGGTGCCGGTGGTCACGAGGGTCTCGCAGGCGCAGCGGACGTTTTCCACGTTGGCGGGCACGCCGTTGGGCGCAATATAGCCCTGCTCCTGCAGCTCTATTTCTTTGGCGAGGATTGCGTCGAGGACGGCATCGCTGATCTGGTCGGCGATCTTATCGGGATGGCCTTCGGTCACCGACTCCGACGTAAACACAAAAGACCCCTGCTGGGGCGGGATGGAACGAAGCTCTTCTGACATGATTGTCCTTTCGAATAACGTGTCCCAGCGACCGTTACCATTCCGCTGGGCTCTGTATGCAGGGGCACATCATAGCGCGTAAATCCAACATTCACACCCTTTCCGCACCTACTCATGAGGTAGCTAATTTGGGACGGGGCTTTTTTAGCTACCCCGGCTGATTGTTTGCTGGTTTAGCCGATAGCCTGCCGGGGCAGCTAAAAAAGCCCCGTCCCAAATTAGCTACCCAGCTTCGATGGCTGGGTCGGTGCCCTTTGTGCGGAGGTGGGCATTGTTGCTTTATACTGGTGCGGTTAGACATCCATCCTGCAATCGAGGAGATTTCCATGGCATCAGACGTTCGCGTCCGCTTTGCACCCTCACCGACGGGCAAGCTGCACATCGGCGGCGCCCGCACCGCTATCTATAACTGGGCTTTTGCCCGCGCAAACGGCGGCACGTTCATCCTGCGCATCGACGACACCGATCCCACCCGCTCTACCGACGAGAACACGCAGATCATTCTGCGCGCTATGCGTTGGCTGGGCTTGGACTGGGACGAGGGTCCCGAGGTTGGTGGCGACTATGGCCCCTATGCCCAGACCGAGCGCCTGGACCTGTACAAGCAGGCCGCCCAGAAGCTTTGGGACGAGGGCAAGGCCTATCCCTGCTTCTGCACCAAGGAGCAGCTCGAGGCCGACCGTAAGGCCGCCCAGGAGCGTAAAGACCCCTTCCAGGGCTATCAGCGCCGCTGTCGCGATCTCGATCCCGAGGAGGCACGCCGCCGCATCGAGGCCGGCGAGCCCTACGTCCTTCGCATCAAGGTGCCCGAGGACCGCGGCGATGTCGTCATCCACGACGCCGTCCACGGCGAGGTCACCTTCGATGCCAAGGAGCTCGACGACTTCGTCATCTTCCGCTCCGATGGCACGCCCACGTATAACTTCGCGACCGTCGTCGATGACGCCATGATGAAGATCACCCATGTCATCCGCGGCGACGACCATCTGTCCAACACCCCGCGCCAGGTCATGGTTTACGAGGCCCTCGGCGCCCCCGTTCCCACATTCGCCCACATCTCCATGATCTTGGGTGCCGACGGCAAGAAGCTCTCCAAACGCCACGGCGCCACCTCGGTGGAGGAGTACCGCGACGCCGGCTACCTGTCCGACGCGTTCGTTAACTACCTGGCGCTGCTCGGCTGGTCGCTCGACGGCGAGACCACGATCATCCCGCGCGATGTTCTGGCCAGCAAGTTCTCGCTCGACCGCATCTCTAAGAACCCGGCGACCTTCGACCCCAAAAAGCTCGACTGGGTCAATGCCGAGTATATCAACAACATGTCCGACGCCCAGTTTGCCGACGAGATCATGGTCCCTGAGCTGCACGAGGCCGGTATGATCGAGGGTAACATCGAGTACGGCGAGGACTGGATCGACGCGCTTGCCGCCATCGTCAAGCCGCGCACCAAGATGCCGGCCGACGCCGTGACCGTCGCCGCTCCCATCTTTGCCACGGCCGAGACGCTCGAGTATGACGAGAAGTCTGTCAACAAGGGTCTGGCCAAGGAAGGCATGGGCGCCATTCTGGATGCCGCCAAGGCCGCGCTCGAGGGCGTGGATGAGTGGGCGGCTGACAACATCGACGCCGCGCTTGAGCCGCTGCCCGAGCAGATGGACCTCAAGAAGCGCGTGGTGTTCCAAGCTGTGCGCGTCGCCGTCTGCGGTAACATGGTGAGCCCCCCGCTGGGCGAGACCATGGCGCTCGTCGGTCGCGACGACTGCTTGGCGCGTATCGACCGCGCCCGTACGATGGCGCTGTAGCAGCTGCGTAAACGCATGTATCCGAGCCCCGTTCACCCGAGCGGGGCTCTTGTTTCTAAAGACGTATGGGATGGGAGGTACAGAGACCATGGCCGAGCAACTGTCGCTGTTTGGTTCGCCGGAACCTAAGGAAGCTCCGAAGTCCACGGCCCCTGCCGCCGCCCCGGCGCAGCCCGAGCTCGCACCCGAACCCGTCTCCGCCTACGCGAGCGTGGTCCTCGACATCCCGACCCGTGCGCTCTCCGAGCCATTCGACTACGGCATCCCGCAGTCTCTTGCCAACGATGCCCAGATCGGGTCCACGGTCCTGGTCCGCTTTGGCAACCGTGCGGCCGCGGGCTATATCGTCGATATCGCGCCCGAGCTGGGCGACCTGCAAGGCAACGACGCCCTCGACCCCTTGCGCATCAAGCCCATCGAGGCCATCCTCAGCAAGCCGCTCTTTACCGCCGAGGCTGCACGCATTGCGCGCTGGATGAGCCACGAGTACGTCGCGACGCTTTCCGAGTGCCTGCGTCTGTTCTTGCCTCCGGGCGGCAGTCCGCGTGTCGTGAAAGGCGATGACGGCGTGTGGACCGTTGAGCGCCCCGCCGTAAAACCCATCCAAAACCGTTGGGTCATGCTCACGCCCGAGGGATTCGACTACACGCCGCCTAAGACAGCGGTCCGTCAGCGTCAGCTCATCGACGCGCTCCAATGCGGCCCGGTCACGACGCGCGACCTCAACCTGCTCTACAACAGCATGTCGGCGACCATTAAAGCGCTCGAAAAACGCGGCGTCGTGGTGGTGGAGGAGCGCCGCGCCTGGCGTGGGTGTAGCGAGCAGACCACGTTGTCCTCGGCAAGCGGCAAGGCGCCGGTCTCTCTTACAAACGGCCAGCAGCAGGCGCTCGCCCAGATTGAACGCGCCCGCCTTGATGCCCATGGCGACGTGGTCCTTGTCGATGGCGTCACCGGTTCCGGTAAAACCGAGGTTTACCTCTCGGCGATTGAGCGCGTGCTGGCGGCCGGCCGTTCGGCCTGCGTACTCGTGCCCGAGATCTCGCTGACGGCCCAGACCGTCGGCCGCTTTCGTTCGCGCTTTGGCGAGACGGTCGCGGTCTTCCACTCGCGTCTTTCGGCCGGCGAGCGTCTGGACCAGTGGGATATGGTTGCCAGCGGTGCCGCGCGCGTGGTTGTGGGCGCCCGCTCGGCGCTCTTTTGCCCGCTCGGCGATCTTGGTCTCATCATTATCGACGAGGAGCACGAGACCAGCTACAAGCAGGGCTCCAGCCCGCGCTACCATGCGCGCGAGGTGGCTGCCGAGATGGCGCGCCGCTATCGGTGCCCGCTCGTGTTGGGCTCCGCCACGCCCTCGGCCGAGGCCCTCGACCGCTGTCGCCGCGGTATGTACAACGGTGCCACCTGGACGCGTGTCGAGATGCCCGAGCGCCCGGGACACGCCGTGCTGCCCACGGTCCGGATTGCCGATCTGCGCCGCGAGTTCGCGCACGGCAGCCGCTCCATGTTCTCAAAACCGCTGATGGAGGGCTTGGAACGCGTGGTCGAGCGCCGCGAGAAGGCCGTACTGCTGCACAACCGCCGCGGTTTTGCGCCGTTTTTGATGTGCCGTGAGTGCGGCTGCGTCCCCACCTGCAATCACTGTTCTACCGCGCTCACGTACCACGAGCGCACGCACACGCTGCAGTGCCACACCTGCGGATCGTCCTGGCGCGTGCAGCCCTATCCGGCGCCCACGAGTCGTTGTCCCAAGTGCGGCAGCCGCTACCTGGCAAAAATGGGGCTGGGTACGCAGCAGATCGAGGACGCCCTACACCAGATACTGCCCGAGGATGTCGCCATCATTCGCATGGACGCCGATTCCACGCGCGGCAAGGACGCGCACAAAAAACTACTCGAGCAGTTCGATGCCGCCGATTGCGCGGTGCTGCTGGGCACCCAGATGATTGCCAAGGGCCTCGATTTTCCCGAGGTCACGCTCGTGGGCGTGGTCAATGCCGACTTTGCGTTAAAGCTGCCCGATTTTAGGGCGGGGGAGCGCGCCTACGATTTGCTGGAACAGGTCGCCGGTCGCGCCGGTCGCGGCGATCGTCCCGGCGAGGTTATCATCCAGACGTATCTGCCCGAGGACCCGGTCATTCGCGCCGTTGCCGAGCACGATCGTTCGATCTTTACCGACTACGACCTGGACCAGCGCCGAGACGCGTTGTACCCGCCTTTCGTGCGTCTTGTCAACATTTTGGTGTGGTCGGCGAATCGTGATAATGCGCAGGACTACATTGGGCGCATCGCAAAGCTTCTCAAGCGCCGCTGGCATGCCGCCGCGCCCGACTTTTTGCGGGCTGGAAGTGTCGTGCCGCAGGTGCTGGGCCCGGCTTCGTGTGTAATCGAGAGAGCCAAAGACCGTTATCGCTTCCATCTGCTTGTAAAGTCGCCGGTAGGGTACCATGTCTCTGATGATATCGACGCCTGCCTCAAAGAGGTGGGCTCTGTGCGTGGCGTGAGCGTGAGCGTTGACGTCGACGCCTATGATTTGATGTAACAACCCGAAAGGATGGCCATGGAAGCCAACGGAATCGTACTTTCGCCCGACCCTCGTCTGCGCCAGGAGTGCGCCGTTATCGAGGAGATCACCCCGGCGATCGAGGCGCTTGCCGAGAAGATGAAGAAGATGATGTTCGACAACGGCGGTTGCGGCCTGGCCGCCCCGCAGATCGGCGAGCTCATCCAGCTCGTCACCATCGACTGCGACTACACCGACAAGAACGACTATGACCCCTACGTGCTCATCAACCCTGTCATTGTTGAGCAGAGTGACCATCTGGTGCCGTTTAGCGAGGGCTGTCTTTCCATCCCCGGCATTAGCTGCGAGATCGAGCGTCCCGACCATGTCGTTGTCGAGGCATACGATCTGGATGCCAACCTGATTCGCTATGTGGCCTCAGGCGACCTGTTCTGCGTGTGCCTGCAGCACGAGATCGATCACTTGCACGGCAACACCATGTTCGAGCGACTCAAGCCGATGCAGCGCATCAAGGCCGTCAAGGAGTACCAGGACGCCCTGGCCCGCGGCGCTCGACCGGGCGAGACGGAGTAGGTCCCACCGTCCCCTTCCGCCGCAGGGCTTAGGTTTTGCTCCATGCTCAAACAGTCCTGCTCGCACGAAGAGCACATTAAGTGCTCTTCGGCTCGTGCGGAACTGCGCGTGGAGCAATAACCTAAGCCCTGCGGCGGAAGGGGACTGCGTTTTCGTGCTCCTTTTCGCTCGGGTGCCGTCGGGCCAGGGAGGGGCGTCTTCGCTGATAATTGCTTTGTTGGAAGAGCTGCTTTTATTGCGGCTCTTTCTTTGGTTTTGGGTATATTTGTTCTTGTTGAATTGTTATTGCGTATGGGCTGGCGACTTGGCTTTCCGCTGTTATTTGTAGCCGTCTCGGTTTTGTTTGAGGGGAGACGTTCTTGATGCGTATTGTGTTTATGGGTACGCCCGATTTCGCGGTGCCGTCGCTGACTTCGCTTGTTGAGGCTGGGAATGAGATTGCGCTGGTAATTACGCGTCCCGATGCTGTTCGCGGGCGTGGTAAAAAGCTGGAGCCGTCTCCTGTTAAGGCCAAGGCGCTTGAGCTTGGTCTGCCCGTTGTTGAGGCAAATCGTATGACGCCGGATGTTATTGATCGGCTTAAGGCTGCTGATGCCGATATTTTCTGTGTGGCTGCCTATGGCTGCATTTTGCCCGATGAGGTGCTGCATATGGCGCCGCTCGGTATTGTGAATGTTCATGCTTCGCTGCTGCCCCGTTGGCGTGGCGCTGCTCCCATTCAGCGTGCCATTCTTGCTGCTGACGAGGTTGCCGGCGTTTCCATTATGCGCATTGGGCATGGCGTGGATACGGGCGCTTATTGCGCGCAGGTGTCGACCTCGGTTGCCGGTAAACATGCCGAGGCACTGACCATGGAGCTTGGTGAGCTGGGCGGTAAGTTGCTTGCCGATACGCTTCCCTCGCTTGCCGATGGCTCGGCTGTTTGGACTGAGCAGGATGAGTTCCTTGTCACGCATGCTGCCAAGATTTCCAAGCAGGAGATGCGTCTGGATCCGCAGATGGGGGCGCTTGATTGCGTGCGTCATGTGCTTGCCTCTTCCGACACCGCTCCCGCTCGCTGCGTGATTGCCGGCAAGACCGTGCGCGTCCTCGATGCCGCACCGGCAGATGTATCGCTTGGCGAAGGGCTCGTCGCCGTTCAGGCCAAGCGCGTCTACCTGGGCCTGTCCGATGGCGCGGTCGAACTGCTCGAGGTTAAGCCCGATGGTAAGCGTGCTATGGCTGCTTCTGCCTGGGCTGCCGGCCTGCAGGGTGCGGATCTTTCGTGGGGTGTTTTGTCATGAGTAGGCTTTCCCCCGCGCGCAAGCTCGCGCTTGATGTTTTGATGGAGGCCGATCGCCGCGGCATGTACGCGCGTGACGTGCTCTCGTCCCGCGCCTCGGCCAAGGCCATTGACCAGCGCGATTCTGCTTTCGCCGCTCGTTTGGCACTGGGCGTTGCAGCCACCCAGGGCATTTTGGATGAGCTGCTCGACCAGTTTCTCGATAAGCCCAAAAAGGTCGCGCCTCGTGTGCGCATGGCACTTCGTATCTCGGCCTTCGAGATGCTCTACCTGCATACCCCGGGTCGCGTTGCGGTGAGTCAGGGCGTTGAGCTCGTGCGCAGCGGTGCTAAGTCTGCCGCCGGTCTGGCGAACGCCGTGCTGCATAAGGTTGCGAACAACGTCGAGGACTTTGCCACTGCGGCGGATGCCGATGAGTCCGAGCGCCGTTTGGTTCGCCTATCTCGCCTGATGGGCATGCCGCGCTGGCTGTGCACTCGCATTATGGCGTCGTTCGATACACCCGAGGGCGCGCTCGGCTTTGCCGGCAATCTGGCGCCCGCGCCGCTGGCTTTGCACGAGAATGCCTTTGCAACCAAACCCGATCCGTACATTTCGCAGCTTGTGGCACCCGTGTTCCCGGGTTGCCATGCGCCGGTCGACGCGCAGGCAACGGTTGCGTCGGGTGTGTTTGAGCGCGCAGCTGCCGTGGCCTCGGACCTTAACGCCCAGCTCATCGCTACCGCGGCGACCCGTCCCGGGCGTTGTCTAGAGATTGGCGCCGGTCGTGGCACCAAGACCTATGTGATGATGTGCCAGGCCAAGCGTGCCGGTTACGACCGTCAGCACACCGCACTCGATTTGCACGACCGCAAGTGCGACCAGAATCTCGCACGTCTGCATAAGGCGGGTATTACGGGTGTTCGTACGGTGTCGGGCGATGCCTGCGAGCTCAATGAGGTGCTCACGTCCTTTGACGCGATGCTTGGCGAGCCTGCCCTGTTCGACACGGTGTTTATCGATGCTCCGTGCTCGGGCACCGGCACCATGCGCCGTCATCCCGAGATTCCCTGGCGCCTTGCCGAGGGCGACGTTACGACTGAGCTGCCCCGCCTGCAGCTGACGATGCTCAAGGAAGCAGCCGCGCGCGTGGCTGCCGGCGGTGAGCTTATCTATGCCACCTGCTCGGTCTTCGACGAGGAGAACACGCAGGTCGTTGATGCCTTCCTAGCCTCTCCCGAGGGCGCCGGCTTTACCGTGGCACCCCTCTCCGAAGCCCAGATTTTGCAGCTCCCCGATTTCGCGCAGGCCAAGAAGCTTGTCTCCGTACGCCAGAACGACCGTGGACTTTTCCAGAGCGTCCCCGCAAACGCCGATTCCTACGACGGCCACTTCTGCGCCAGACTGGTCCGCAAGTAAAACGGATTCCAAGGGTAGCTAATTTGGGACGGGGCTTTTTTAGCTGCCCTGGCCGCCAGTCGGCCAAACATTTGCGTTATCAGCTGGGACAGCTAAAAAAGCCCCGTCCCAAATTAGCTAAAGAGTGGGAAAAATAGCCCCGTTTCATACTTGCTGCTATCAAAAGTAGAGCGGATTACGGGGCAAGATTGGTGATGCCTGACCACAGCAAAAATGGCCTAAATAAAACCGCAGGTAGATGGTTTGTTGAAATTTGCAAATTACCGGAATGGATAGAGGTTGCCAATTCGGCCCCGTAATCCGGCAGGGTTTTGAAATGTTACAAACTTAGCATCAGCCCGAAATCCGATCTAAAGAAAAGTTGCGGTGAAATGGATCCTGTTTGGCCGTTGAAAGGGCTGATTCAGGAACTATTTCACCGCAACTCATCAGGAAGCCTGGGTGTCGGGACCGCTTGTCGCTAGTGGTTATGCGGGCAGTCGGCACAGCAGCCACTAGTGGCGCTGGTGCTGGACCCGCCACTGCGCTGGTCGGTGTTGTAGAAACCGCTGCCGTCGAACTTAATGCCGCTGGCCGAGAACGTCTTGGATGCCGGGGCGCCGCAGCTGGGGCATACAACCTCGGGAGTCTCGGACATGGGGTGCTCAACCTCAAAAACGTTGCCGCAGCTCGTGCACTTATATTCGTAGCGCGCCATAATACTTCCTTTTCAGCACAAAGCGGGCAGATCGCTCTGCCCGCAATAATTCAAACGTTTGTAACTGTACCCTATATCGGGGGTTTTATCACGCTTCGCCCCAGAATCTATGGGTGCTGCGCAGGAGCTTCGCAGTTTTCTCTTCGGCCTCCGCAATGTCTGCCTCTTGTGCCTGCCACGTCCAGTTGCCTGTGGCTACACCCGGCACGTTCATACGTGCGTCGTCGCCCAGCCCCAGGACATCCTGCAGCGGCATGATCACCAGGGGGGCGTCGCTTGCGAGCGCGTCGCCCATCAGCTTGGCCGCCACCTCAACACCGCTCGGCTCGTCGCCGCCTGCAAAGGAGCGCGTGCACCAGCCAGCGAGCGTCGAAGTGTCGTGCGTCGAGGTGTACAGGATTTTGCCCGGCGTGGGATGAATTCCGCAGCGAACGTCGTAGTCACTAAACTCCAGTACGTCCATGCCGGGAAAACCGCAGGTCGAAGCCATAGCGCGAACGCCAGGCGTCAGATAGCCCAGATCCTCGGCAATAAAATTGAGCGGACCCAGCTCGTCGTAGGCGGTCTGGAACAGGTCCTTGCCCGGACCAGCAAGCCAGCGGCCGTCGGCACAGGCTTTGCCAGCGGGAATGCTAAAGTAGTTGTGGAAGCCCAGGAAGTGGTCCAGGCGCACGCGGTCGTAGAGCGCGAACGCTCGGCGCAGGCGATCGAGCCACCAGCGATAGCCGCTCTCCTTCATGTGATCCCAGCGGAAGGTGGGGTTTCCCCACACCTGACCTTCGGGCGCAAAGTTGTCGGGCGGCGCACCGGATATCTCGATTGCCTTGCCGGTATCGGACAGCCAGAAGTTCTCGGGCTCGCTCCACGCATCTGCCGAATCGTCCGATACATACATCGGGATATCGCCGATGACCTCGATGCCCTTCTTGTGCGCATAGTTCATGAGCTCGCACCAAGCCAGGTCAAAGCGGTACTGCATGTAGGCCTGAAGCTCGGCCTCGTCGTGGAAGCGCTTGTCGTCGATCAGATGCTCGTTGTAGCGCGCGACATCTGCCGGCCAATTGTGGCGCGACTCGCCCTCAAAGTATTTCTTAACGGCCATGTAGACGCAGTACTTCTCGAGCCAATCGGCATTGCGATGTTTAAACGCGGTGTACAGCGGGTCGGCATCTTCGCCGCCGCGGGCCTTCCAAGAAGCGAAGTCGGCGGCCAGCTCCTCGTGACTCTCGGGCAGCAGGTCGATGTTACCCGCAAAAGCCGAGGGTCCGGCATAGGGGGAGCGGAAGAAATCCGTCGGGTTGACGGGCAGGACCTGCCAGTAGCGCATGCCCATGGCGGCCAGGTGGTCGATAAAGCGGCGCGTGGGTGCGCCGATCGTACCCGGCTTGCCATCGTCAGTCGGCACCGAGGTGATGTGGCACACGACGCCCGCGCCATGATCGAGCGGCTCTTGCAGGCGCCTCTCGGCATGGTGATAGATGATCGAAGAGCCCAGCGGGTACAGGTCGAGCGTGACCGTACCGTTGTGGATCTCGCACTCGTGACCGCTGATCACGTCGCTCGCACATTCACCGAGCGCCGGAATCGTCACGCGGTGCGAATTGCGCAGGCTGCGGTTGACGATAACAGTCGCGGACTCGCCGTCTTTGCCCGTGCGGGTGTAGGCTAGGACGTCGTCGTTAAGCGCGAAGGCCTTGATCTCGCCGTCAACCATAAAAGGCAACGCGCGGCGCAGGGCGGATGCGTTCTTCACGATGGCCAACGTATCGAAATCGTGGAGCTGGTCCTTTGTCGGCAGGGTACGGCGGTTGCCCGGATCGGTGAGGCCCTCCAGGCCGTACTCATCGCCATAATAGATCGAGGGCACGCCGGGGAAGGTCATCTGCATGAGCGTCGCCAACCAAAAGCGCCTCTTGGCCAGGTCCATGGAGTTCTCGTCCAAGCGCCATTTGCTACGCTCGCTCTCGGGTAGCTGCGACTCGTCGGGACCACCGCCGAGCACCGAGATAATGCGCGGACGGTCGTGGCTCGAAAGCAAATTGAGCGCGCAGGCCAGTGCCTCGCGCGGGTAGTTCTCGCGCAGTGTCTCGATGTCCTCGGCAGCCTGATAGGCATCTCTGTAGCCCATCAAAAAGCCGATGACCATGTCGCGGAAGGGGTAGTCCATGGCGGAATCGAGTTCGGAGCCCTGCAGATAACGGCGCAGATGGCCATAGCTGATCTTGTTGGAGGCGTCCTCCCAGACTTCGCCGAGCAGCAGCGCATCGGGCTTCTCTTCGAGCACGGCGGCCTTGATATCGGCCAGGAAGTCATCGGAAAGCTCGTCGGCCACATCGAGTCGCCAGCCGTGGGCACCGGCGCGCAGCCACTTGCGAATGACGCCGTCCTTGCCCAGAAGCTTTTTACGCACGAGCTCGGAATTCTCGTTGAGGGCGGGCATGTTGCTCACGCCCCACCAGCAGTCATACGAACCGTCCTCGTGGAAGGTAAACGCATCGCGCCACGGGGAGTCCTCGCTCTGCCACGCGCCGACGCCGGGATAGTTGCCGTAGCGGTTAAAGTAGATCGAGTCGTCGCCCGTATGGTTGAAGACGCCGTCCAGGATGATGGAAATGCCGAGCTTCTCGGCCGCCTCGCATAGCTCCGTAAAGTCCTGCTCGGTTCCCAGAATCGGGTCGATCTTGGTGTAATCGGCCGTGTCGTAGCGGTGGTTGCTCGCGGCCTCAAAGATCGGGTTGAGGTAGATGGCCGTAAAGCCCAGCTCGGCGATGCGGGGCAGGTCATTTTGGATACCCTTGAGCGAGCCGCCGTAAAAATCCCAAGTCTTGATGGATCCGTCCTCGGCACGCTCGTACACGGGCGGCTCGTTCCAGTCCTCGACCATGCGACGCTGGATTCCCTTACGCGGTTTTTCGACCTCGGCCAGCGTGCGTTCGCGCCAGTTTTCGTCGCGGGCGTAGCGGTCGGGGAAGATCTGGTAGACCATGCCGTGCTCGTACCAAGCGGGACGGTTCTCGCGGTGCTTGTAGACGGTAATCTGGAAGGACGGAACCTCGGCGTAGTCGTATACAACGCCCTCGCCGCCGGTGCGACCCTGCGGCGCACCCAAGCGGACCTCGGACTGGCCTTCGTTATTGCATATAAAGCTGTACCATATAAGACAGGGCTCTGCGCAGTTGAGCTCACCGGTAAAGATGCCATCGCCCTTGTGCTCCATGGGGATTAAGGTCTCTCCGATGCCGTCAACCCAGGTGCGCAGGGTGAGCGTTGCCTGGTTGGGGTCGGCATCCTCCAAAATCACCGAAAGCGAAACGGAAGTTCCAGTGGTCACAGCGCCAAAAGGAGTGCGAAACTGCGTCAGGCGGCTGTTGTGTATCAATCTCATAGTACGGTCCAGTTCTATACAATCATGGCCAGCGGGTCATGGGCTTAACGCACAGTGCATAAGTATATCCGTTGCACTTTAGTTGTATAAACCACAGTCGCTCACTATCGGCGAACGGTTGTCCTAGAAAATCGTTTTATCAACTAACTACAGAGAAGGGGCGCCCGGTTTGAGCGCCCCTTGTTTAGGGTTTTTATTAAGTTTTAGATCGTCTGTGGGCTAGCGGCGCTTGCGGGTGGCCGTTGCCTTGCGGACGGAGGTCTTCTTGGTCGGAGCCTTTTCCTCGGCTGGAGCGGCGGGGGAGACCGGGGCCTTCTTGGCGGGTTCGGTCTTTGCCGTAGCCTTTGGAGCGGTCTTGACCTCGGCGGCCTTCGGTTCCGGCTCGGCCTTTACTGCGGGTTTGTCCTTGGCTTTAGCCTCTGCCTTGGGAGCGGCTGTCTTGGTCGTAGCCTTTTTGGCCGTTGTCGTGGCGCGCTTGCGTGTGGTGGTCTTGGTGGCCGGCTTTGCCTCTACAGCTGCCTCGGCCTTGGGCTCGGAGGGTGCCTCCTCGACCTTGACGGCGGGCTTTGCAGCAGCCTTCGGGGCCGTCTTCGAGGCGGCCTTCGTCGTAGCAGCCTTGGTCGCAGGCGACTTCGTAGCCGTGGCCTTCTTGGCGGTCGCGGTCTTGGTCGCGGTCGTCTTCTTGGCAGCGGTCTTGGCCGGAGCCTTTGCCGCGGTCTTAGCCTCGGCAGTGGTAGCCTCAGCGGTGGCCTCGGTCTTTACCTCGGGAGCGGCCTCGGCTTCGACGGCCTTCTTGGCAGCGGCGGTCGTACGCTTACGCGTGGTGGTTGCCCTGGCAGTGGTGGTCTTGCTCGTAGCGGCCTTCGCGGTCGTGGCCTTCTTAGCCGTCGTCTTGCGGGTCGTCGTCTTCTTGGCGGCAGGCTTCGCCGTGGGCTTTACCTCGCCGTCGTCAGCCGGCTTCTCCTCGGCCTTGGGCTCCTCGGCAGCAGCGGGCTCCTTAACGGGTGCCGCAGGCTCGGCCTCGGCAGCAGCGGGCTCCTTAACGGGTGCCGCAGGCTCGGCCTCAGCGGCAACCGGCTCCTCCACAGCCACCGGCTCCTCCACAGCCGCAGCAGCCTCCACTGCCACCGGCCTCTCAATCTCCGGGTGCATAAAGAAGTACAGGTCCAGATACTTATCGGCCGAACGTGTCCAGCTAAAGTCCTGGCTCATGGCCTGTGTGACCAGCTGATCCCAGGCCTTGCGGTTATCCCAGAACAGGCGAGCCGCGCGGAACACCGCGTCACCCATCTCGTCGCCGTTAAAGTGACTAAATGAGAAGCCCGTGCCCTCGCCGGTAAACTCGTTGTACGGTTGCACGGTGTCCTTCAGGCCACCGGTCTCGCGCACAATGGGCAGGGTACCGTAGCGCATGGCGATGATCTGCGACAGGCCACAGGGCTCAAACTTCGAAGGCATCAGGAACATATCGGCGGCGGCGTACATGCGCTGCGAAAGTGCCGGGTCAAACTCGATACGCGCCGCCATGGTGCCGGGGTATTTGCCCTGGAAGTAGCGCAGACCGTCCTCGTAGTCGCGGTCGCCGGTACCCAGCACGGCCACCTGAACGCCACCGGACAGGATGCGGTCGAGCGCGTACATGACCAGGTCCATGCCCTTCTGTCGCGTCAGGCGCGTGACCATCACCATAAGCGGGCGGTCGTCGCGAATCTCGAGCCCCAACTCCTCCTGCAGTTTGGCCTTGCATACGGCCTTCCCCGCACGGTCATCAACCGTGTAGTTGGCGGCAATGCGCTTGTCGGTCGCCGGATCAAACCCCACAACGTCAATGCCGTTGAGGATACCCTGCAGAGCGTACGAACGCTCGCGCAGCACGCCGTCCAGGCCCTCGCCAAACTCGGGCGTCTGGATCTCGCCCGCATAGGTGGGGCTCACCGTGGTGATGGCATCGGCATAGTGCAGCGCGCCCAGCATATAGTTAATGCTGCAGGCGTCACAGCGCAGCTGCGTGGCGGCTGCCGGAATATGCGCCATACCCAGTATGTCTTCCATCACGGTGTCGCTAAACTGACCCTGGAACGCCACATTGTGGATCGAGAACACGGTCTTGACGCGGTCGTACAGCGGCAGGCCTTGGTAGAACTCTCGCAAGAACACGGGTGCCAGCGCCGTCTGCCAGTCGTTGCAGTGCAGGATGTCGCACTCAAAGCCTTCGGGCAGGTGCTGCAGGCTCTCGGTGATGGCCTTGGAGAAAAACGCGAAGCGCTCGCCGTCGTCAAAGAAGCCGTAGGGATAGTCGCGCGCAAAGTAGTGCTCGTTGTCCACGAACATATAGGTGACGCCGTCGTGCTCGAGCTTCTCCAACCCGCAGTACTCGTTGCGCCAGCTCAGGCTCACGTAAAAGTCGGCAAAGTGCTCCATCTGCGCCTTGTACTCGTCCTTGATGGTAGCGTACTTGGGCACCATCACAATGACTTCGGCGCCAGCGCGCACGAGTGCCGCAGGCAGCGAGCCCGCCACGTCACCCAAGCCACCGGTCTTAACAAACGGCGCGCACTCTGCCGAGGCAAACACGATCTGCATCTTTTTGCTGGTTTGTGCCATTTTGTCTCCCATGTTGCAATTCGAGAATAGTCGCCTGGCGCTAACCGGGCGACTATTCTACAAGTTACGTGCGATTATGTGGTGCCAACGTTAACGAGCGATGGTGGTATCGGAAGTTAACGGAGCCTTGCCCAGCACCAGGATGTTCTCGGGCGTACCGCGAAGCTCGGTGTTGGTGGGAACCACGTTGTTCTTGTCCAAGATGGCGTTCTCAACACGGGCGCCGCTCTTGATGATGCAGCTCTGGTTGATGATCGAGTTGGTCACCGAGGCGCCTTCCTCGATCACAACGCCGCGCGACAGGATCGAGTTGCGCACGGTGCCCTTGATGATGCAGCCGGCCGAGATGATCGAGTTGCAGGCGTGGCTGCCGGTCGCGTAACGCGAAGGCGGCACGTCGTGGGCCTTGGTCAGGATCGGGCGCTCGGGGTCAAAGAGCTGATCGGCCACGGTCTGGTCGAGCAGGGCCATGCTGCGACGATACAGCGACTTCTCGCTAAACACGCCCACGACCTCGCCCTTGTACTTGTAGCTGCACACGTCGATGTTGCCAAAGTCGCCCTGGAGTGCCTCGAGCAGGTCCAGATAGTCGGCGGCCTGGTAGTGGTCGATGATCTGGAGCAGTGTCTCGCGGTTGACGATGCAGCAGTCCATAGAGGCGTTGTCGCCGTACGCGACGCCGGCGCTCACGCCCGTCAGGCGGCCGTTCTCGTTGATATCGAGCTTGGTCTCGTCTTCGACGTTGTGCGTGGCCTTGCAGTACACCACGGTCATCTGGGCACCGGATTTCTCGTGCGCCTCGATGATGGTGTTGAGGTCCATGTTAAAGATGACGTTGGTGCCCATCATCACAACATAGGGCTTGTCCGAGCGCTGGAACAGCGTCTTGTTGGAGATGATGTCGCGGAGCAAGAAGCGCATGCCGCCCTTGGTGGTGCCATACGCGTTGCCGGGCACCATGAACAGGCCGCCATTCTTGCGGTCCAGGCCCCAGTCCTTGCCCGAGCCCACGTGGTCGATCAGCGAGCGGTAGTTGCCCGGCATGACAACGCCGACGGTCTTAATGCCGGCATTCATCATGTTGGACAGCGGAAAGTCGATCAGGCGGTAGCGGCCCAAAAACGGAACGGACGCGATGGGGCGATCCTTGAGCAGCACGCTGCCGTAGGTCGAAGAGTAGTTAGCGGTGATATAGCCGATGGCCTTGCGATTGATCATCGGATTATTCCCCCTTCCCGACAACGACGTCATTTCCAACGACGGCCGTATCCTTGGTGGTATCGACAGAGCCGAGCTTCACGCCCTCTTCGACCGTGGAGTTCTCGCCCAAAATAGCGCGGCAAATGTGCGCGCCGCTCTTAACATGCGCACCCGGCAGCAGCACGGAGTCCTCGACCACGGCGCGCTCCTCGATGATGACATCGGTCGAAAGGATCGAGTGGCGAGCGGTGCCGTAGATCTTGCAACCATTGGAGACCAGGCAGTCGTCCAGGCGACCGTCCGGGCCAATGTAGTGCGGCGGACGCGTGGTGATGTTGGACATGATGGGGAAGCTCTTGTCAAACAGATCGAACTCGGGGTTGTTGCCCAGCAGGTCCATCGAGGTCTCGTGGAAGCTGGCGATGGTGCCAACATCCTTCCAAAAGCCGTGGAACTCGTAGCTGTACAGGCGCTTGTCCTCGCCGAGCAGCTTGGGGATGATGTCCTTGCCAAAGTCATGGCTCGAGCGCTGGTCCAGAGCGTCCTCCTCGAGCGCCTTGACCAACACGTCGGCCGAGAAGATGTAGATGCCCATGGACGCGAGGTTCGAATCGGGCTTCTCGGGCTTCTCCGTGAACTTGGTGATGCGGCCGTCCTCGGGGTCGGTGGTCAGGATGCCAAAACGGCTGGCCTCCTCCCACGGCACGGGCATAACGCTCACCGTGAGGTCGGCGTTGTTCTCAATGTGCGTCTTGAGCATCTTGCGGTAGTCCATGCGATACAGATGATCGCCCGAAAGAATCAGGACGTACTTGGGGTCGTTGGACTTGATGTAGTCGAGGTTCTGCGTGATGGCGTCGGCCGTGCCCGCATACCATGCGCCACCGGTTTGCGTCTCGTACGGCGGCAGGATCGACACGCCACCGTCGCGGCTGTCCAGATCCCACGCCTCGCCAGAGCCCACATAGGCATGCAGCAGGTAGGGGCGATACTGCGTCAGAACGCCCACCGTGTCGATGCCCGAATTGGAGCAGTTGGACAGCGAAAAGTCGATAATGCGGAACTTGCCACCAAAGCTAACCGCCGGTTTAGCGATCTTTTGGGTGAGTGCCCCCAATCGGCTTCCTTGTCCTCCTGCGAGGAGCATCGCGATGCATTCTTTCTTACTCATCGAATTCTCCTTCTGTCATCGATGTTCCTAAACCCATTAGCGACGGGCGCGGCGCTCGGTCGCGCCCGTCGAGTAATGCCGTGCGGCAAAGGGAACTCGCGGCCTTTAAGCGTGCCAGATCTCGTCGCGGTACTCGCGAATGGTGCGGTCGCTCGAGAACCAGCCGCTCGAGGCGGTGTTGAGCAGGGCCTTGCGGTTCCAGGTCTCCTGGTCGCCATAGCTGCCCGTGAGCTTCTCCCATGCATCCACGTAGCTGCGGAAGTCTGCCATGACCAGGTCGGGGTCGTTGTTGTTCATAAGCTCGTTGTAGATGCTCTCAAAGTTGCCCGAAAGGCCGGCAAACGTGTTGTCCTTGAGCTCATCCATCACGCGGCCCAGACGTTCGCGATCATTGTTGAGCGTATCCCACGCAAAGTAGCTGTTCGATGCCCAGAGCTGCTCGACCTCGGGAGCGGTCAGGCCAAAGATCGCCTCGTTCTCGCGGCCGGCCAAATCGGCGATTTCGATGTTGGCTCCGTCGAGGGTGCCCAGCGTAATGGCGCCGTTCATCATGAGCTTCATGTTGGACGTGCCCGAGGCCTCCTTGCCAGCTGTGGAAATCTGCTCCGAAATCTCGGCGGCGGGGTAGATGAGCTGGGCGTTGCTCACGCGGAAGTTGGGGATAAAGCAGACCTTCATGACCTCGTTGACGCGCGGGTCGTTGTTGATGACCTCAGCAACGGAGTTAATGAGGCGGATGGTCTCCTTGGCAAAGGTGTAGCTCGAGGCAGCCTTGCCGCTAAAGATAAAGGTCGTCGGTGTCACGTGGAAGTTGGGATTGGCGATGCGACGGTTGTAGATGTCCATCACCTTCATGATGTTCATGAGCTGGCGCTTGTAGGCATGAAAACGCTTTACCTGAACATCGAAGACGGTGTTGGGGTCAATGACCAGACCGGTCTCGGCCTTAACGTAGGCGGCAAGACGCTCCTTATTGGCGCGCTTGGAGGCACCCACGGCCTTAAGGAACTCGGTGTCGTTCTGAAAACCTTTAAGTTTCTCAAGCTCAAAGGCGTCCTTCAGCCAGCCGTCGCCAATGGCCTCGGTCACGAGCTTGGCGTAGGTGGGGTTGGCCTCGGCAAAGAAGCGACGGTGCGAGATGCCGTTGGTCTTGTTGTTGAACTTCTCGGGCGTCAGGGCATAGAAGTCCTTGAGCACATTGTTCTTGATGATATCGGAGTGAATCTTGGCCACGCCGTTGACGCTGTGGCTGCAGATCACGGACAGGTTGGCCATGCGAACCTCGCCGTCCCATAGGATGGCGGTCTGGCGCAGACGCTCCTGCCAGCCTTCCTGCGTCGTATCGAACGACTCATGCCAACGACGGCTGATTTCGTCGATGATCTGGTACACACGGGGGAGGAGCTTGGAGAACGTACCGATGGGCCACTTCTCCAGGGCCTCGGGCAGGATGGTGTGGTTGGTGTAGCTCACGACCTGCGTCACGATGTTCCAGGCGTCATCCCACTCGAGCTTCTTCTCGTCGATGAGGATGCGCATAAGCTCGGGGCCGCACATGGCGGGGTGCGTATCGTTGGTGTGGATGGCCACAAACTGCGGCAGCAGCTCCCAGTTCGCGCCGTGTTCCTTCTCAAAGGTGTCGAGTAGGCTGTAGATACCGGCCGAGACAAACAGGTATTCCTGCTTTAGACGCAGCAGACGGCCGTGCTCGCCGGCGTCGTTGGGGTAGAGGATGGCGCTGATGGCCTCGGCCTCGGCGCGCTCGGCGTCGGCCAGGGCGTAGTCGCCGCGGTTGAAGGCCTCCAGATCGAAGTGCTCCTCGACCGGCTCAGCGGCCCAGACGCGCAGCTTGTTGACGGTCTCGCCGGCATAGCCCACCACGGGGATGTCGTAAGGGACGGCCAGGATGTCCTGCGTGTCCACGGTTCGATAGAACGTGCGGCCGTTCTCCTCAAAGCCCTCGACGCGGCCACCAAACTTAATGGTCACGGCCTTGTCCTGACGACGGACCTCCCAGGGATAGCCGTTGGTGAGCCACTCGTCGGTGGTTTCGACCTGGCTGCCGTTGACGATCTCCTGTTTAAACAGGCCGTAGCGGTAGCGCATGCCGTTGCCGTAGCCGGCAATGCCCTCGGCTGCCATGGAATCCAGGAAGCATGCGGCCAGTCGACCCAGGCCACCGTTGCCCAGCGCCGGATCGGGCTCCTGGCTCTCGATGACGGACAGGTCAAGGCCCATATCGTCGAGCGCCTCGGCGACCATGTCGCGCACGCCAAAGTTGAGCAGGTAGTTGTCGAGCAGGCGGCCAATCAAAAACTCGATCGAGAAGTAGTACACGCGCTTCTTGCCCTCGGCGGTGGCGCGGGCGTCGCTCTTGGTGGCAACGGTGCGGGCCTTTTCGGCCACGAGCTTGGCCAAGGCGTTAAAGCGATCCAGGTCGCTGGCGGCCTCGACGCTCTTGCCGCTAATGCTCATGACGGCATCGCGATAAAGCTCGGTAAACTCCTGCTTGTTGTCGAAGATCTTATTCATACGTTCCTTTCCCCCGGGGATGTTTCTCCCGGAACGGTTGTGACTTGTATCCTACGCCCCGCTGGGGCGGGTAATTACAGCTGTAACGGCTTTGTTACGCATCCTTAGGTGATGACTTAACAGAAGCAGACTTGGCTTTGGTAGCGGCCTTTTTGGCAGCCGGCTTCTTGGTCGCGGTAGCCTTGGCAGCGGGCTTTGCGGCGGCCTTAGCCTTGGCCTTGGTCGTCGTAGCCTTTGCCTTGGCCGGAGCCTTCTTGGCGGCCGCTGGCTTGGGCTTTACCGAGGACGCACGCTTGCGGGTCGCCTTCTTGGGCTCCTCGACCACGGGCGGCTTATAGCTGCTGGGGCCGCGACGCTTAAGCACCACGCCTGCCAGGCTGGGCACCTTAATCTCGATGGAGTCCATCTGCCCGTTCCAGGGATAGGGCTCGCTCGAGCAGGTGTAGGGCTCCTCGCCAGCATAGCCGCTGCCGCCAAACTCGGGACGGTCGGAGTCAAAGATGACCTCCCAGTCTCCCTCACGCGGCACGCCCACACGGAAGCTCTCGTAGGCCGCCGGGTCAAAGTTGATCAGGATCACGAGGTCGTCATCGACGTCCTCGCCCTGACGCACAAAGCTCACGATGGACTGCTTGGAGTTGTCCGCGTCGATCCAGGTAAAGCCGTCGTCATTGTAGCCGCGCTCGTACAGGGCGGGCTCGGCGGTATACAGGTGGTTGAGCGCCTTAATGAACGCCTGATGGTGTGCATGGGTCTCATACTGCTCGGTCAAGAACCACTGAATAGATTCGTAGTAGCGCCACTCGATAAACTGGCCGATCTCGTTGCCCATAAAGTTGAGCTTGGCACCGGGGTGCGTCATCTGGTAGAAGGCGAGCGTGCGCAGGCCGGCAAACTGGCGCCACCAGTCACCCGGCATGCGGCCGATGAGCGAGCACTTGCCGTGCACGACCTCGTCATGGCTGAGCGGGCAGATAAAGTTCTCGGTAAAGGCGTACATGATGGAGAACGTGAGCAAGCCATGGTTGCCGGGGCGCCACGGAAAATCGGTCTGCATGTAGTGCAGGGTGTCGTTCATCCAGCCCATGTCCCACTTGTAGTGGAAGCCCAGGCCGCCGTCCTGCGGCGGATAGGTCACAAGCGGCCACGCGGTGGACTCCTCGGCCATCATCATCACGTCGGGGTAGTGTGCCTCAACAGCGCAGTTGACCTGACGGATAAACGCGCTGGCGTCCAGGTCCTCCTCGGTACCGTACTTGTTGAACTTCTTTTGGCCAGGATCGTCAATGCCAAAGTTGAGGTACAGCATGCTGGACACGCCGTCCATGCGAATGCCGTCCACATGGAAGTTCTCGATCCAATACAGCACGTTGGAGACCAAGAAGGAGCGGACCTCGCCGCGGGCGAAGTCAAACTTGTGCGTGCCCCAGTTGGGGTGAATCTCGTGCTCAAACAGCATGTGGCCGTTAAAGGTGGCAAGGCCGTGGGAGTCGGCGCAAAAACCGCCGGGCACCCAGTCCATAATTACGCCGATGCCCGCCTCGTGGCACGCATCGATAAAGTGCATGAGCTGCTGCGGGTTGCCGTAGCGCGACGTGGCGGCAAAGTAGCCGGTCGTCTGGTAGCCCCAGGAGCCATCGAAGGGGTGCTCCATAAGCGGCATGACCTCGATATGCGTGTAGCCCATATCGCGCACGTAGTCCACGAGCTCCACCGACAGGTCGTCGTAGGTGTAAAACTCGCCGCGCTGCGCAGGGAAGGGGTCCATGGGACCGGGGTAGTTGCCGTACTCGTCCGGCTCGCCCTGTGGCTCGTCTCCGTGGCGCTTCCACGAGCCAATATGCACCTCGTAGATGTTGAGCGGCTGCGACATGTGGTTGTGGCCGGCGCGGCGCTTGAGCCACGCGGCGTCGTTCCACTGGTAGCCATCGAGGGTCCACAGCACGCTCGCCGTTCCCGGAGGGCACTCAGCCTTAAAGGCGTACGGATCGGCCTTGTAGAGCTTTTCGCCCTCGTTGGTCTCGATGAGGTATTTATAGAGCTGGCCCTGCTCGGCGCCAGGAATAAAGCCTTCCCAGATAGCGCTCGTGTGTACGGGCACCAGCGGGTTGGCTTGTTCGTCCCAATTGTTAAATTCACCGATAACGTGGACGCTCTTAACGTCGGGCGCCCAAACGCAAAAACGCCAGCCGCGCGTGCGCTGCTGCGTGTCGGGATGCGCGCCCATCTTTTCCCAGCTGCGCTCCCACATTCCAATGCCAAACAGATAGACATCGTCCTTGGTGAGCTCCGGTGCGTGCGGGGCGGTTTTACGGGTAGCGGGCTTTTTGGTTGCTGGCTTTAGCTTTGTATCGCTCACGTTTGATCCCATCATGACGCGGCAGCGTGTTGCCTTGGTGACTAGATGCGAAAGGTCCAAGGCTGCACGAATCGAAGGGACGGCGATAGCTCTATGAGTCGTCCCACCTCGCGTGCTCGGTGGAACTTTCGGCAAAAACCACAATAACACCTGTCCGTTAGTTTTATGGACGAAAGTGGATTTACGGTGGCGTTTAATCGGTGAGCGCCATGTTTATGCCACTGACAGAATTGCGATGGTAAAACTCTTGACAGTTTTACCAATTAGGGTTTCAAAATTTTTAGATTTACGTTTGGTAAAACGTTTTTAGCAGGTTGTTTACCATTTGACATTGAAAGGTTTGCGAATGAACCACAAAGCCGCCTCTAATGTTGCTTTTATTTTTGATTGCGACGGCACACTGGTAAATAGCACCCCCGTTTGGGGCTATGCGCAGCCCGAGTTATTGCACCGTCACGGCATTGATGTAACGATTGACGATTTTGCCCAGTTTGAGCATTTGTCGCTCGAGGACGAGTGCCAGGCCTACCACGACACGTGGGGCATTGGCGAAAATGGCGAGGAGCTGTATCGCGAGCTGAGTGACATCCTGATCGATGGCTACTCCAAGGTGCCGCCGCGCGAGGGGCTCCTGGCATTTTTGGAGCAGGCGAAATTGGCCGGCATTGCTATGTGCGTGGCCACGTCCACGCCGGCCGAGCTGGTGCAGTCCGCACTCGCGGGTGCGGGGCTCGACGCCTATATGGAGTTTATTACCACGACGGGCGAGGCGGGCCGCTCCAAGCAGTTCCCCGATGTGTACGAGCTGGCGCTGCGCCGCCTTGAGGAGCGCCACGGGCACCAGTTTGAGCGCGCGTGGGTGTTTGAGGACGCGGTCTTTGGCCTTAAGAGCTCTGGCACTGCAGGCTTTAAGCGCGTGGGCATTTATGACCCGCACGGCCGTATGGAGCGCGACGAGGTTCGCGATAACTGCGATATCTTTATCGATAGCTATGAAGACCTGGACCTGGCCCGTGTGCTTGCGTTTAAGGGCTAGGCGAGGGCCGTGGCTTGCAAAGTATTAGTTGTTT
This sequence comes from Collinsella sp. LCP19S3_F2, assembly GCF_052121015.1. NCBI lineage: Bacteria > Bacillati > Actinomycetota > Coriobacteriia > Coriobacteriales > Coriobacteriaceae > Collinsella > Collinsella sp. LCP19S3_F2. Next base: position 1,588 of record NZ_JBQKFA010000007.1, on the reverse strand, counting down.
GCGGCTCACCGGTGGTGGCGAGCGCGGATCTGTTGCGTCGACTAGCGGGGGAGTGCGACCACGTTGTCGCCGTGGACCGCGGGCTCGACGCGCTGCTAGGCGCGGGACTCGGTTGCGACGTGTATGTAGGAGATGCCGACACGGTGAGCGACACCGGTCGCGCGTTGGTCGATGCCGCCGAGGCCTTTGAGGTTGAGCGCCACGACCCCTACAAGGACTATACCGATCTAGCGTTGGCGCTCGATTCGGTCCGCCGTCGCTGGCCGGGTGCCGAGGTGGTTGCGACCTGCGCCACCGGCGGTCGCCCGGACATGGCGCTGTCTGTGTTAGGGCTACTGGCAGGCTATGCGGACGCCCCCACTTGGATTGCCGAGGACAAGGTGGTCGCCCGCATCCTTCACGCAGGCGAGTCGTGGATCATCGAGGGTGCCGAGGGCAAGACGTTCTCGATCATCGCCATAGCCCCTGGGACAGTAGTAAGCGAACACGGCCTAGAATGGGAACTGGACCACAGCCCTCTAGGCCTGTTAGCCGACACCGGCATCAGCAACATAGTAAGATCCACCGCAAAGATCGAAGTTCACTCTGGCACTGCAATAGCGTATTTGTTGCGTGAGGGTTTTATCGGGACGGTGGGCGAGTAGGCAATCGCCGCGTGAGGGTTTTATCGGGACGGTGGGCGAGCAGGAAATCGCCGCGTGAGGGTTTTATCGGGACGGTTGGCGAGTAGGCAATCGCCGCGTGAGGGTTTTATCGGGACGGTGGGTTAATTAGCTGGTTTTGGCTAAGCCAAAACCAGCTAATTCAGCCCCGTCCCAGGAAAACCCGTAAGTAAGAAGATCAATCCAAAAAACTTCTTGCACAACCAAGGATCTTCCCCTATAGTATCTCCTCGTCACGGGGGCGTAGCTCAGCTGGGAGAGCGCTTGACTGGCAGTCAAGAGGTCAGGGGTTCGATCCCCCTCGTCTCCACCATCGTGAATGTAAAGCCTTCGAAAACCGGAGGCTTTTTTCTTATACATAGGCTCAATTCGTTGACTGTGTTCGTGGCGGGCGTTACGGCGCAAGTCTATAAAAAGGTTTAATCATTTCAATAAATGGTGGCGTGGTCCAGCGGGATTTACGAGTACGAGCATCCCAAGATCTTCGACACCTATTACGAGAAGGTCTTGCCGTATGAAAATTGGTTTAGCTGCTGGTTTTGACGACGAGTGTAGGAACAGGTCGTTGTGCTGCGAGTATGCCGTAAACACGGATTGTGTCGGAGTGGTCCGGCATACGATTTTAAAATCGAAGCCAAAAAGTTCTTGGTAATCCTCGCGTTGCTATGTTAGTATCTCTTTTGCCGAAAGGCGACGGGCGATTGGCTCAGGGGTAGAGCATATCCTTCACACGGATGGGGTCACAAGTTCGAATCTTGTATCGCCCACCATCAAAAGCACAGGTCAGAGGTGATAAGCCTCTGGCCTTTTTCTTCTAATATGAGAAAGCCATTGTCAATAGGCGTGTTTGTTCGAGCCCGGTTTTAAACCGGGCTTTTTCGTTTCCCGTCGGGAGGGCCCGCGCACGCTGCACGTTTAGTCGACGC